>JAEZTD010000095.1 GCA_023443705.1 Bacillota bacterium
ATGACAGAACGGGACGCCGGTGGAAAAGTGACGGTATATGGCGGTACCGATTTTAACGCGGTCGATTACTGGACCTATTCTATCCGTCAGTCCAAGGCGAAAAACGCATTCTATAAAGAGGATGGCACTTCTGATTTTGATAATCCGCTCTGGGCGAAAGTTCTGCAGCGCGAGTTTGAAGCCGAATCCGAAGGGATATGGCACGCAAAAACCACATTCTTGACCGACGCTACCACGTCCAGGGATAAAATCCTGGCGGGCGAAATTGCATCGGGAGTTGAATCGATTTTAACAAGGTTTATTACGAAGTCTGAGCGCAACTTCAAAATCGGCTATGCGCCTTATCCGGTGAACGAAAAGGGCGAAACAAATTATATGGGTGGTTCTATTCCTAACTCATTTGTAGGGGTATGCTCCAACACGGCGAATCCGGACGCAGCCTATGCCTTTGCCAAATTCTGCGCAACCTATGGCAACAAATATATGTATGCGGCCGGCCATGCCACAACATGGACAGGTGTTGATCCGGATGAAGTGCTTGAGGTCGTATTCGGCTCAAAAGAAGAGGCTGCAAAGTGGATCGATGTCGACACCTTTATCTCTTATGTGGTTGCAAAAGGAGCTCCCGCCTATTCCGAGGATTACATCGTGGCATTCCCCGAGATTCAAAGCCTGATCGAAGAATATACGAAATATGTTCTCAACGGTGAGATGACCGCTGAAGCAGCCATGGCAGAAGTAAAAGTTCGAGCTGACAGCGCCATCAAGGATGCCCAATAATCCACTGCGTTGTTGAAACGTTCGGCCCTGTATGCGGTAGCGCATACAGGGCCGATAAGACAAGGAGAATTCATATGAACGTGAAGAAAGAAGCTTTTGCCGGCTGGATGTTTCTTTTGCCGGCTTTGGTCATTTTTTTGACATTGGTAGTGCTTGCCATACTGATGTCCTTTGGAATATCTTTTGCAAAGTGGAATTTCCTTTCGGGCATTTCAGGCATCAAGTGGGTCGGATTTGATAACTTTATAAAACTTTTTACCGCGGACCGTAAATTTGTCATGGCACTGATAAACACCGTTATATACGCGGTCACCACAACACCCATCTCTATCCTTCTGGCGTTGCTCTTCGCTTATCTGCTCAATGACAAGGTATATTTTAAAAAGTTCAACCGCCTGTGTTTTTTTATACCCTATATCTCCAGCATGGTTGCACTGACCGCTGTTTTTCGGTTTTTATTCCGGAGCGACGGCCCGATCAATGCGATCCTGACGGATGTCTTTCATATCTCCGAAATACCGAAGTGGCTGACCAATTCGGAAATAAACAAGATTCCGGTCATCTGCGTCATGATTTATGCCGGCGTAGGATTCAGCCTGATTGTCTATATGGCGGCATTGCAAAACATACCCAGAGAAATATATGAAGCCAGTACCATTGACGGGGCAAATAGTTTTACACAGTTTGTAAAAATTATATTCCCAATGATCTCCCCAACAACGTTCTACCTTTGTATTGTCAGGCTGATCGCTGCGTTCAAGGTGTTTACCTCCATTAACGTCATGGGTATTGCCGATACCGCTCCAAGCTTGGTCACGGAGATTTACAGCGGCGCATTCCGATCCTACAACTTTGGGTATGCCAGTGCCGAATCATGGATATTGGTTGCGCTGATTTTGATCATTACACTGATCCAATTCCGGATTCAAAAAAAATGGGTGCATTATTAAGGTCGGAGGAACTCTAATGACAGCGAAAAAAAAGATTATCCGGTGGGTCAATACAGCCTGGGTCACGGCGTGCGGAATATTGTTTTTGCTTCCGCTTCTCTGGATGATGTCTTCTGCCGTAAAAACGGGCCCCGAGGTATTCTCGAGCAATTTCAAATGGATTCCGGATGTCATCCAATGGGAGAACTACGCACGTATATGGACGGACAGCAGTATTCCATTTTGGCGGTTATATGTCAACTCTATGACCATTGCGGTCGTTGGCACGGTTGTGCAATTGATCGTTTCTTCCCTGGCAGGGTACGCGTTTGCGAAAATCCAATTCCGAGGAAAAAATCTCGTTTTTATCGCGATGCTCGTAACCATGATGATCCCGATACAGGTAACGATCATCCCCCGATTTATGATGTTTAAAACCGTTGGGATTTATAACACGCTTTGGGCGCTGATCCTTCCGGCGTTTTTTAACGTGACCTCCATATTCCTGCTTCGGCAGTTTTATATGAAACTACCGGACTCGCTCATGGAAGCGGCCAAGCTGGACGGGGCCGGCCACTTCCAGATTTGGTGGCATGTGATGATGCCGCTGACAAAGCCGGCTATGGTGACGGTGACGGTGCTTGCCTTTATCAATTCGTGGAATGAGTACCTGAACGCTTTGATTTTCCTTCCTACAAGCAACAATTTCACCGTAGCGCTGGGGATCCAGCAGTGGATGCAGCTTACGGAAGAATACAATCTTATGATGACCGCGGCGTCAAGCGCCATTATCCCTATTATCATTTTGTTCCTGTTTACGCAAAAGTATTTTGTGGAAAGCATTGCTACCGCCGGGGTGAAAGGATAATACCGTATGACGCAAGACAGGATTACAAGGCCAAATACCATTCATCATCCAAAGCTGATTGCGCACCGCGGCTATACGCCGGTTGCGCCGGAAAACTCCCTTCCGGCATTTGAAGCTGCGGGAAAAGAAGGCTTTTGGGCCATTGAAACGGACGTACACAAATCGCTTGACGGTGTCCTCGTATGCAATCATGATCCGGCAACAGATCGCATGTATGACGGTTCCGGCGCCATCGCACAAATGACCTATGATGGATTGATGAGGCTCCGTCTGGCCGCCGGAGACGGTTTGGAAGGTTATCCGGAGGAAGCGCTTCGCATGCCAACCTTCCGGGAGTATCTTGCCATCTGCAAGCGGTATGGGGCAGTGCCGTTTATCGAAACAAAGACAGAGGATATTGCGGCTGTACTGGAAGAGGCATGCCGCTATTTTGAAGAAAAAGATGTGGTCATATCAAGCTTTTGTGAGGAACACCTGCTTATGGCCCGGCAGATTTCAGAAAAGGTATTCCTTCACCATATTTTTAGCACCCCGGATACTATGCGCCGGTTAGGACAATTGGGTTATTGCGGGGTGTCCTATAACTATCCGGTTTATAAGGATTTCCCGCAGGCGCTGCTGCGGGAGACCCATGACGCCGGCGTGCTGCTGTGTCTGCGGGCGGGCGATACACCCCAGGCTGTGCGCGAAATGATAAGAATGGGCTTGGATTATATCCCTACAAATTGTATGACGAACTCACGAACTTTATAGAATAGAAGGGCAGACATATGGGACATACCTGGTTGGACCTTGAAGGAAAGACATTCATCGTAACCGGCGGAGCATCGGGCATTGGCTTGGCCGTTGCAAAGGAATTGCTGGAGCATGGGGCAAATGTTGTCGTTTGCGATATGAATCCAGTCGCACCGAAGGTTCCCGCAGGCGCGGGCAGGATTTCTTATATCGTAACAGATGTGACAAACCGCGCGAGTGTGGAAGCGATGATAACGCAAACCAAGGAAACGTATGGCGTGATCGACGGAATTGTAAATAATGCGGGCATCAATATTCCAAGGCTGCTGGTGGATGAAACGAAGCAGTATGAGTTGGACGAGGACGTTTGGAATAAAGTGATGGATGTTAACCTGAAGGGCGTATTCTATTGTACGCAGGCCGTTGCGCAGCAAATGGTGCGGCAGGGCCACGGCGTAATCGTCAACATGTCATCCGAAAGCGGGTTGGAAGGCTCGGAGGGGCAGAGCGTTTATGCCGCATCGAAAAATGCCGTAAACTCGCTGACCCGTTCCTGGGCAAAGGAGCTTGGCAAAAAGGGAATACGTGTCATCAGCGTCGCTCCCGGCATCCTTGAAGCAACAGGCCTTCGCACGCTCTCTTATGAAACTGCGCTGGCATATACCAGAGGCATATCCGTGGAGCAGCTTCGTGCAAGCTATCAAAGCACAAGTGTCACGCCCATGGGACGGTCCGGCAAGCTGAGCGAGGTCGCAAATGTTGTGGCATTTCTTTGTTCGGACAGGGCCAGCTATATCCATGGCGTTACCATAAATGTCGCCGGTGGCAAAACCCGCGGCTAGGATATGATAATGCACTTGCAATCATCCTTCATTCGGGCAGATAAGATCGTATCACAGCGCGCGCGCCTACTCCACAATATAGGTGTGTGACGTTTTAAAAGGAGGTTCATGGATACCGCAAGGCTCGCGGTGCGGCAGTGTGGAGACCTGCCGTAATGCAGGAGGCGATACGCCTTACATGTGAGGCAAACGGAGCGGATGCCCGTTGGCCGGAGCCAAAGCAGATGGCGAATGTTACATTGAAGAATATTAAGAAAATCTACCCGCACAGCGGCGATTCCAAGAAACGCAAAGCAGCGCCCAGCGGACAGGAAAAAGCCAACCTGCAGATAACAGAGCAGGGGGTGGTGGCCGTACAGAACTTCGATCTTGAAATTGCGGACAAGGAGTTCATCGTTCTTGTCGGACCCTCGGGTTGCGGTAAATCCACCACGCTGCGTATGGTAGCGGGTCTTGAAGAGATTACCGAGGGAGAACTGTATATAGGCGACACGCTGGTAAATGAGGTGGCGCCCAAGGATAGGGATATCGCTATGGTATTCCAAAACTATGCACTCTATCCGCACATGTCCGTATATGAAAATATGGCGTTTGCCCTCAAGCTCAGAAAGCTGCCTAAGAACGAGATCGATGAAAAGGTGAAGGAGGCGGCAGAAATCCTGGGTATTACGGAGCTTTTGAACCGCAAGCCCAAGGCGCTTTCGGGCGGACAGCGGCAGCGTGTGGCGATTGGACGCGCGATTGTGCGCCATCCGCAGGTGTTTCTTATGGATGAGCCGCTTTCAAACCTGGACGCAAAGCTCAGGAACCAAATGCGCGCGGAGCTGATCAAACTCCGGCAGACGGTGGATACCACATTTATCTATGTTACGCACGACCAAACGGAGGCCATGACGCTGGGGGACCGTATCGTTATCATGAAAGACGGGTTTATCCAGCAGATTGGCACCCCGTATGCGGTGTTCAATGAACCCACGAACATGTTTGTGGCCGGCTTCATCGGAACGCCGCAGATGAATTTCCTGCCGGGCGTGCTCGCTTTAGAAAACGGGCAATATGTGGCGGAGCTGAACAGCATGATTATTCCGCTGCCCGCCGAGTACCAAAAGCGCCTGAAGGAGAAACAGCAGGTGCCGACCTGTGTAATGC
>JAEZTD010000430.1 GCA_023443705.1 Bacillota bacterium
ACACTGCACTACGCCCCCTGCCAGACGGCGGACACGGGCTTCCGCATGATCATCCTGCTGCCCGATGGCACCAATGCGGACCTCGAGTCCGAGGCGCAGGCCGAGGCAAAGGCCGCCACCGGCGAACACCGCATGCTGTGGGCGGTGGACAAGTGGCTGATCGCACACCCGGATACGGGAGAAGCCAAATCCGGAGCGCTGGCCGGCATCGTCGGCGAGAACATCGACATCTCCAAATTCTGATCGGTCAGAGCAATCAAAAGGCGGGCTTTGCGCCCGCCTTTTGTCATTTATCTATCCAACTTTGATCGAAAACTTCGCGATCTTTTTCGTGCCGTCCTTCGTCATGCAGTAGATGGTCGCCTTGCCCTTTCTTCTGGCGAGCACGACGCCTTTTGCGTTAACCGCCACAATCCTACTGTTGGAGGAGCGCCAGCGCACCTTCTGGTTGGTGGCGTCGGAGGGTTCGCAGGCCGTCTTCAGCGTCTGCTTCGTTCCGCGCCTCATCTTCGCGCTCCCACTGATCTGCACACGCTTGACCAGCACCGGTTTCACGGTGATCTTGACGGTGTCCGTCTTCCCGTTCTGCGTCTTGACCAAAATGGTGGCGGTACCCGTCTTCCGGGGCGTCACCACGCCGTCTGAGACAGTCGCGACGCCAGTTTCGCTGCTGGCCCAGGTGTACTTGGCCGCCGCGCCCGAAGGGGTGACGTCCGCCGACAGCTTCAGCGTATCGCCCAGGTACAGCGTCTGCGTGCCGGACTTGTCCAGTTCGACGGCCTGCGGCAACACGGGGGGTTCCGCGCCGGTCCCCTCCACGGGGTTTGCGACCAGCAGGTTGTAGACCTTTGTCCGGCGCGACTTGGTGTGGGTGGCATAGACCAGCGCAGCCTTGTACAGATCCTTGAGCGTAACCTTTGCGTAGCTTCCGGCAATCTCCGCCGCCTTGACGCCGTACTTTTTGACCGCGCCGGTACCCACCTGATGGGCGATGTCGGCGTAGTAGACAAGCGCGTTGGGGTCGGTGATGCCCAGCTTTTTCGCCGTTGTGATGTAGGCCGTAATGTCCGTCTCGGCCTGCGCATTCTGACGCTTCACGCCGGCATCGGTCTTTAGCAGCGCGCCCACCGCCTTCTTCTGGGCGGAGGTAAGCGTCTTGCCGCTCCAAACGCTGCTCTTCCCCTCGGACAACTGCTGAAACATCGCGTCGCCCAGAAGTTCCCGGGCTACTGCCCCGTCGTCCGCGATGATCTTCTTTAACAGGTTGACCGCGCGGCCGTTGTTCCACTGAAGGATGCCCACGCTCGGGCTCCCGTTGGTATCGTTGCCCACGCTGCCGTAGTTGCCGTTTGTCTCCATCTTGGCGATGATTTGAGACGCCCGGTCGAGCACAGCTGAGGACGCCGATGCAATCTGAGAAAGCAGCAGTATCAGCGCAAGGCACAGGGCCGTCACGCGCATTGTCCGGGCCATGGCGATCCCCCTTAAATGATTTTTATTTAATATTTGTCATTATATCGTAATATCTTCCGGCTGTCAAGCGTAAAATAGACATGCCGCCGTCTTGAGACGGCGGCATGCGCGGGATCATATCTATGCATGGCTACGCAAAGCCTTTTCGGTCATGGCTTAGCGGTGGGTTCAGGGGCCAGCGGCGCGGTGGAATCGGGGGTGGGTGACTCGTTGGGACCTGGGGTAGGCGAGGCGGTTGGACTGACGGCTTCTACAGTCAATTTGATGCTGTCTGTCTGGCCGGTGGAGGTCTCAGCGGTTATAATGACGGTTCCCAACCGCAGAGGGGTGAGGATTCCACCGTTTACCATGGCAACCTCGGGATCGCTTGAGGACCATGTGATGCGCGCGACCGAACCCGTCGGTTCAAGCACCGCAGTCAGCAGATACTTATCATCCAGGCCTATTGTCATATCCCCCGCAGGGCTAATCCGCATCGAATCGGGTGCGTCGCCCTTGTCCTTGACCGGCGACTTGAGCAGCGACTGATAGACCCGTTTACGCCGGGTTTTAAAAGAAGTGCTGATTTCCAGCGCTGCGTTGTACATTGATTTCAGCGTGATCTTGTCATAACCACCGGTCGCCTCCGCCGCCTTTAAAGCGTATTTGCGCACGCCGCCAGTGCCCGCTTGGTGGGCAATGTCCGCATAGTAGACCAGCGCATTGGCGTCCACGATCCCCAGACTCCGGGCCTTGTTGATGTAAGAGGCCACGTCCGAGTACGCCTGCTCCACTTGTATCTGTTTCCCAATATCGGTCTTCAGGAGTGCGCTTAGCGCCTTTTTCTGGTCGCTCTCCAACGCCCTGTCGCCCCAACCATCGGCGGAGCAGGACTCGATTTCCTGGTACAGCGCTTCGCCCAGCAGGGTCAGGGCTGCACCCGGATCCGCCAGCATGATTTTTTTGATTAGGTCTACCGCACGCGAATTGTTCCACTGTAGGATGCCCACGCTGGGGCTTCCGTTGGAGTCGTTGGCCACACTGGCGTAGTCCTCGCTGCTCTCCATCGTGGAGAGGAGGTCGACCGCGCGCTCCACCACATCAGAAGCGGCGAACGCGCCGTTCCAGATCAGGAGCATCAGCATCAGGGCAATCAGTGCCGGTCTTTTTGATGCTTTGAAGGTTCGCTTTTCTTTTTCATGTGTATTGTCCATGTATATATTGTAACGGTATACCCACCCAGAGTCAATCCCGGCCGATGCTGGTAAGTTGTTCCGAAATCATCCGCAGCCGGGCCTCGCGACCACGCCCTCCTGATAAGGAATCAAGAATTCCACGATACCGCTGGAATAGGGCGCAATGTCGTACTGCTGAAAGTAGATGACGATACCGTCATCCGTCAGATAGAAACTGTCCTCATTAAAAGTCTGCCGCACCAACTCCCGCGCGTCCTCGAAAAAGTCGTTTCCGCCGCTTTGGGTTTCCTCGGCAATCTGCGCATCAATCTGTTCAAATATGTACGCCCGGTAGGGGAAGCCCTCAGGAAAAAAGTCGGCCAGGCGCATCCGGTCCCCTTCCTTCAGGTTCCAGGTGTCGGAGGTGCGCACCGTGCCGCCGTGGGCGCCGCCGGTAAACTGATAGGCATCAAAGTACAGGCTGATGGTGCAATAGCGGTTGAACGGGACCGAATAGACCATCAGCGCCTCGTAGGGCAGAAAAGGAAATCCATTCTGGCGGGCGTAGCGGTAGCCCTCCACCGCCTGCGCGTAGAGCTCCGTGGCGCACCGCTGGCAGAACGCCTCCGCCTTCCGGCGGTAATATAGATTGATGCGGTTCAGAATCCACGGAAATTCTTTGGAAACAAATTCCGGATACTCTACCGCGCAGGTGAGCACCCGCGTGCTGTCGTAGTAGCGCGTTCGCTTTTCGCCCCTGCGGATGACCGCGGCCGCCTGATCCATGTCGCCACCTCCCTGACCATTGTATGCGACCGAAATTCTGCGCTGCCAAGCGGAAATTGCATTTTTCCACAATACCTCGGTCTTATATGCCCTCTTACTGTCATTACAGACCGATGTATTGTGTGTTTCCTGCCAAAAATAGTTCCCGAATTGCGTGTGCGAATCCTCGCGCGACAGGTTGCGTTTTAATTTTGCCGATGCTATAATGGGCAAAACCAACACAGAGGGGGCGCAACTGTTATGGGCATCATCGAAAAGATGCGGCTGGACGGCAAGAAGGGCTTTGTTACCGGCGGCGCGCGTGGCATCGGAAAATCGGTGGCGCTGGCGCTGTGCGAGGCTGGCGCGGACATCGCCATCGTCGACATGGACCTCGAGGAAGCTCAGAAGACCGCTGAATGGCTCAAGACGGAGACGGGCCGAAGCGCATTCGCCATCGAGACAGACGTGACCGACCAGGCCGACGTCAACCGGATGATCGACCAGGTGCTGGCCTCCTTTGGGCGCATCGACATTGCTTTCTGCAACGCGGGCATCTGCATCAATGTACCCGCCGAAGATATGACCTTCGAGCAGTGGAGCAAAGTCATAAACGTGAACCTGAACGGCGTCTTCCTGACGGCGCAGGCTGCGGGCAAGGTGATGCTCAGGCAGGGGTTCGGCTCGATCATCAACACCGCTTCGATGTCGGCGCACATCGTCAACGTGCCGCAGCCTCAGTGCGCGTACAACGCGTCGAAGGCGGGCGTCATCCAACTGACCAAATCCCTGGCCATCGAGTGGGCGACCCGCGGCGTGCGCGTCAACTCCATCAGCCCCGGCTACATCGGCACCGAGCTGATCCTGAACGCGCCGCACCTCAAGGCGCTGATCGAGGAATGGAACAAGATCGCGCCCCTGCACAGGCTCGGAAAGCCGGAGGAGCTTCAGGCAATCGTCGTATACCTGGCCGGCGATATGAGTTCCTTCACTACTGGCAGCGATTTCGTGGTGGACGGCGCGTTCACCTGTTTCTAAACTTACGAATGACGGGGCGCGCGACGCGCGCCCCGGGGTGTGTTTCATGAAAACGCTCAAGACCGGCGGCCGCGACATCCGCCTGCACAACC
>JAEZTD010000433.1 GCA_023443705.1 Bacillota bacterium
TCCACCAGCAGCCGCTCGATGCGCTCGGTGTTGTCCTCCGTCACCTCCAGCACCGCGCCAGGATTCCGGCGAAGATAGTTTGCCGCCAGCCCCGGCAACACGCAGGCGCCGATGGTGACGCTGGCCCCCACCCGGACGACGCCGGTGTCGTTCCATGCGCGCATCTCGCGCTCGGCCTCCCAGTTCATGCGGACGATGTGCCGGGCGTAGCTTAAGAGCTTGTCTCCCGCCCGGGTCAGGTACAGCTTTCTGGACAGCCGCTCAAAGAGCCGCACGCCGTAGTGCGCCTCCAGTTCCGCCACCGCCTGGCTGACCGCCGACTGCGACATGCTCAGTTCCCCGGCCGCGGCGGTCATGCTCGCCGAGTCGCAGACGGTCACAAAAATCTGATAATGCCTGAGCGTCACCCCGCCGCCCCCATTCATAAGCAAATTCTTATCTTATTTGTAAAAATTATAATGCTTTACTTATTCCTCGTCAAGCGCTATACTATGCGCGGGGAGTGATACGGATGAAAAAAAAGGCGAGCCGCATGCCCGGCATCCTGCTGGCGGCGGCATTGGCGACGCCCGCTTGGTTTATCGGAAAAGCCTTTCCGGTGATCGGCAGCCCGGTAATCGGAATCCTGCTTGGCATGCTGCTGGCTTTTGGGAAGCGCCCGGAGGCGCTGGGCCCCGGCATCGCCTACACCTCAAAGAAGCTCTTGCAGTACGCCATCATCCTCCTGGGGTTTGAGATGAACCTGTTCCATGTGTTCGAGGTCGGCAGGCAGACCCTCCTTCTGATGGCGTTCACGCTGACGGCGTCGTTTCTTGCGGCGCTCGCGCTTACAAAGCTGCTTCGCATCGAGCGCAAGACCGGCATTCTGATCGGCGTCGGCACCGCCATATGCGGCGGTTCCGCCATCGCGGCCACGGCCCCTGTGATTGACGCGGAGGACGAGGACGTGGCCCGGTCCATCTCCACCATATTTCTCTTCAACGTGCTCGCGGCGTTCCTGTTCCCCGCCCTGGGCCACCTGATGGGCATGAGCGACCAGAGCTTCGGCCTCTGGGCGGGCACGGCGGTCAACGACACGTCCTCCGTGGTGGCGGCGGGCTACACCTTTTCTAGCGCCGCCGGAGATCTCGCCGTAATCGTGAAGCTGACCCGCACGCTGATGATCGTCCCGGTCACACTGGCGCTGGCACTTTACGAGTCCCGTCGGAGGGCGCGGACGGAGGCCGGAAGCTACCGGCTGTCCGCCATTTTCCCGTGGTTCGTCATTTGGTTTCTCGCAGCGTCGGTGGCGGGCACATTCCTGCCCATCCCCGCGGCGGCGACCGGCTTTCTGGCGAAGGCCGGCAAATTTGTGATCGTGATGGCGATGGCCGCGATCGGCCTCAACACAAACCTCGTCAAGCTGATCAAAAACGGCTGGCGGCCCATCCTGATGGGGCTGGGCTGCTGGGCGGTGCTGGCGGTTACGTCCCTCCTCGTGCAGTACGGGCTGCTTCGCTGACATGAAAAGGGGCCGTCACGCTGCTTTTCTCGTGACGGCCCCGGCGTCTGCCCCGTGAAATGCCCTCGGCGCGAAGGCATGCGCTTTCAGAAGACATGCATCACACGCGTTCTTCGCCTGTACGCAGAACTCCGTAGAGATCCCGTCCCGCCTTATGGTCAAAATACGCCTTCAACCGGTAGTGCGCCGCCCGCTTGGCCTCCGGATAATTGCCGTGGCGAGCCTCGACGTCGTCCATGCGCGCCTTGAGATCGATGGTGCCGTCCGCCATGGCGAGGCTGTCGCAGAGCTGAATCAGGCGGTCATAATCGTCATATTCCCACTCGGCGATAAAGCGGGCAATTTGCGCCCTGTCCTCGTCCGGCACATCCCAAGCGCCGATGTAGGTATCGATATTCCGAACGGCAAAGGAGTGGGTGATGCAGACTTTTGCGTTTTCATCAAACCCCAGCGACATGAGAAAGCGGTAGCCGTCGATCACGTGTGCCACGGCGGTGACACCTTCCCGTCGGCCGATGTCGTGCAAAAGCCCCAGGGCATAAGCCTTTTCGGGGTCCATTCCCTCGCAGCAGGCGGCAATCCGTTCGGCACACCGGGCGACGACGCGGCTGTGCGCCGTCCATGGGCCGGGGCTCATCGTCCCCGCTTCCGTCAGCAGCCTTTCGGCTTCGCCTCTCGTCGACAGCATACACTTCTCCGTTTCTCTCATCCAAATCCGCCGGACGGGTCGGTCTCAAACGCTTTGGTCAGGCGCGGAAACGTATCTCTGACGGCCCGGACCGACATCCAGTTCCTCCCAACCGCGCTCCACGCACACGCAGGGATTCTTCTGAAGTAGCCCAACCTTTCCGCCCGCGCCATGAGAAATGAAGATGGCCACGCCGGCCGGGCTGCGCATGCCAGGCTCGCAGGGCGGGAATGAAGCGCGGTCTCGTCGTCAGAAGACTTTTCCATTGCGTGCTTTGTAACTTGGTCACATACAAAATGAGCACGGCGGGGTATAGTATCAAGCAAAGGAATCATGAGAATACGCGGGAGGCATACACATGTTATTCGGAAAACAAACCGGCTGCACGAATCTCTCCATGGACAAGGCCAGGCTGGAACTTGAAGGCGACGCGTCGATCACGGTGATCGACGTGCGCACGCCGGAGGAATACCGCGCGGGTCACATTCCCGTGAGCCGCAACATCCCGCTCAACCGCATCGGCGATATCGAAAAGAGCGTGCCCGATCTTGACACGAAGCTGTTCGTGTACTGCCTGAGCGGGGCGCGCAGCGCCAGCGCCTGCGCGCAACTGGTGCGGATGGGGTATACGAACGTCGTAAACATCGGTGGAATCGCCAATTGGCGCGGCCGGATTGAGGCGGCGCAGGCCGTCCATTCCTAATCGCCGACGCGTCGGTGCCGCGCAAATGGGCGCGCGGCCTGACCGGTCGCTTTGCCAAAGCCTCGGGAGACAGGGAAGATTTCTGGCAGGCATTTACGTTTCGACAAGGTATTTTGTGAAGCAAGAGGCTCCGAGCAGATTGCATGGAGCCCCTTGTTTTTTGCGCGCGCCCCCCTTTCCGCGCGCCTCCGCCCGCGCGCTTTTCCGATCGCTTCCAATTATTGCAGATGGAAATCCGCTGTAAGATGATGTATTATGTAACAAGTGACATAAAAAAGTAATAACTGGAGGGGCGACGATGAAGACGGGCAAGTCATTTTCCGCGATTCTCGCGGCGGTAATACTGTTTTTTGCGCTGAGCGGGCAAGCGCTTGCGGCCACCACCCATACGGTGAAGGCTGGCGATTGGCTGTCGAAAATTGCCAAGACATACGGTGTAACCGTGGAACAGCTCAAAAAGTACAATTCGCTCAAAAGCGATACCATCTACGTCGGGCAGAAGCTCATAATCTCTCCCGACACCAAGTATGTTGTGAAAAAGGGCGACACCCTTTCCGCGATCGCCTCAAAGCATTCGACGACCGTCGCCAAGATCAAAAGCCGCAACAGCCTCAAGAGCGACGCCATCTATCCGGATCAGGTGCTGTACATACCTTCCGCGTCTTCGGGCTCTAATTCTTCCGGGGCGTCTTCCGGGTCGTCTACCGGTTCGACCTCAAAGGTCGTGAAAAGCTGGCCGTCCACCACCTATACCGTGAATTCAGGAGACACCGTGACAAGCATCGCCAAGAAGTTTGGAACCACCGCAGCGAAGATCATGAAGTACAACTACATGGATTCCGGCGAATGGCTCAACGCGGGGCAGAAAATCGCGATCAACGGCTATGCGCCGAGAAATTACGCCGTGACGCCGGGCGAAAGCGCGTCCGCCAAGCGGGTGGGTAAGCTCGTTGACTGGTTCCTGGACGGAAAATACCTCATCAAACGCAACAACGTGTTCACCGTAACGGATGTGGCGACAGGCCTCCAGATTCGCTTCAAGATGATGGGCGGCATGAACCACGCGGACGTTGAGCCGGTAACATCGGCAGAAACCGCGAAGCTGAAAAAGCTGTTCTCCGAATGGGACTGGACGCCCCGCCCGGTGGTCATATATCACAAGGGCATCAACTTCGCGGCGTCGCTCTCCGGCATGCCCCATTCCTATGACACGGTCAAAAACGGCGTAGACGGCCACTTTGACCTGTACCTCCACAACAGCAAAAACCACGGCGAGTCCGTTTCACAGGCCTACGTGAAGCAGCACCTTGACAGCGTGCTGGCCGCGGCGGGAAGATAAGCCCCGGGCGGAGAACGGTTTTTTGAAGGTTTCTTCGATGTCTTGCGGGCGCACAGATCATAGCCTATTGACCCAAGGGTAAACATAATGTAAAATGTTGGTGGGAAGCACACCATTAAGGAGGCGGCGCGGCGACTGACTGAGAGATGGAGGGATGGGCATGAACCTGACACAGGACAGGCTGCGGGCATTGATTGAGGACGAAGCGTTTGAGCTGTACGGCCAACCCAAATGGACGTTTGGCAAGAATACCTGCAACACCTATGAAGTCTTTGCGGAGGTTCTCCACCTGCCCGGCGGGGAGACGGAGCCGGGCTACGGCTACGTCCGGAAAACCGCGGCGGACAGGCAAACGAGCAAGGTCTTTTCCGACTGGTTCATGAAGAGCGCGCTGGGGATGATCAGGCGGCTGATCGATCAGGTCGGCTGCGATCTGGTCGTCGCCATCAACTTCTGGCCGCATTCGATCAACAGCCCCGATTTTGTCGATGCGACAAAGGCGGAGTTGGACCGAAACGGTCTGGCCCCGCGCAATCTGGAGCTTGAGTTGACCGAGGTGGAACAGCTCAACGCGAAGGGGGTTGAAAACCTCATCGCGCTGAAGGACATGGGTGCGAAGCTGATCTACGACAACTTCGGCATCGGAACCAACAACCTCTACCTGCTCTCCCGACTTCCCTTTGATGGCATCAAACTGGCCAGGTGCTTCTCCGCAAGCATCCCCGAAGACGACAAGATGATCCGAATTCTGGTGTCCATCGCGCACCTTGCGGACACGCTCAACATGACCGTCTGCGCCAAGGGCATCGAAAACGGCGACCAGTTCGAATTCTTCGAGCACCTCGGCTTCTGCAAAGGCCAGGGTTTTCTGATCGGCCCGCCGATGGCGGAGAAGAAGCTGCACGATTTCATCCAGCAGTACGCCAAGAAGGAAAGCGCCTGACGGAGTGGAGGGCAAGCGGCGCTTGAGGCATCGAAAAATCTGCGGTTTTTCCGATGCAAAGTGAAAACCCCGTGTGCGCCTGAAATTCTCTGGAATCTCCGCGGCGCGTTGAACAAGGGGGATGCCGCCGCCATGCTTGACTGGCGGCGGCATCCCGTTCCCGGCGTACACGCCCCAAAACCCACGGGGACTCTGTTGATGCTTTGAGCGCCGCGCAAGCGGAGCTTTTCAGTAGGACTTGTTTCCCGGAAGGGATCTGCGCTATAATGGTGCCCGGATGATCCGATATCTGGAAGAAGCGGCGCCTGTGTCGGCGACCACACTTCGCGATGACCGGCGCGCCGGGAGGGCTTTCATGCATCCGCTGAAAAAACCGCCGCGGTTACGCCCGGGGGACACCGTCGCCACCGTCAGCCTCTCCTGGGGCGGCGCGGGAGACGAGGCGCTCCGCTGGCGGTACGAACTCGGAAAGAAGCGACTTCATGACGAATTCGGCCTCGCGGTGGTCGAAATGGAGAACGCGCTGAAGGGCTCCGAAT
>JAEZTD010000056.1 GCA_023443705.1 Bacillota bacterium
CCACAGTGGCGGTGATGGTACCAACGCTTAGGGCAGGGTCCATGCCCTTTAAGATCATGAACCCGCCCGCGCCGTAGATCAAAAGCGGGCCCGCCTGGGAGAACATGCCCATCATCATCCTGAACCATTTGCCGGAGCGCTGTTCGCGCATGGTCCACAGCGAAACTTCCTCGTTGGTCTTCTTGAACTGCTCGAAATCCTGATCCTCGCGGGTGAAGAGCTTGGTCAGCAGCGAGCCGCTGACCGACAGCGTCTCGTTGATGATCTGGTTGAGCTCATCCTGCTTCTTTTGCACCTTGGCCAGCAGCTGCCAGCGGGTCTTGCCGACCTCCTTGGTGGGCAGGATGAGCAGCGGCAGCGCGCAGACGCCGAGCAGCGCCAGCTGCCAGCTCATCGAAAACAGCGCCACCATCGTGGTCACGACAACGGTGAAGTTCGAAAGAATGTTGGACATCGTGCTGGTGAGGACGTTGCTGACGCCGTTCATGTCGCCGTTCATGCGGGTAACGATGTCGCCCTGCTTCTCGGTGGTAAAAAACGCGTGGGACATGCCCTGCAAATGCCGGTACATCTGGTTTTTCATATCGCAGACGATGTGCTGCGCGATCCAGATGTTTATATAACTTTCAAGGACTCCGATCACCTGTCCCGCCACCAGCGCGGCGCCCGCGATCAGCATAAGCTCGATGAGCACCGTCATGTCCTTGCCGATGACCGCCTCGTCGACGATCCGCCCTGTTACGATGGACGGAATGAGGCCCAGAATCGAAGACGCAATGATGGCAAAGAACACCAGAAGCAACTGCTTCCAATAGGGTTTCAGGTATGCGAAAATGCGCGACAAAAGCGCCCGCGTGATCTTCGGACGGTTTTTCTTTTCCTCTTCGGTCAGGAAGCCGCGCGGCAGCCTCGCCAAAAAAATCTCCCCCTTCGGGCGTACCCGGTGGATGTGCAATATTCTAATTATATCACAACCCGCCCCGGAATTAAAGTGGAGCGGGCCCAATAGATTGTGACACCTTGATTACGGTTGCCGTTATTCCCGATAAAATGACGGATGCCACGGCGATTTGCCCCGAAAAGGTGCGCATGCAAAAGGCCGCGCAATAAAACGCGGCCCACTCGGTATACAATCAGCGCTTTCGTTTGATGGCGGCGCGCGCCTTTTCGCAGATGTGTTCGGCGGTCAGGCCGAAGCGCGACTGCAGGTAGTCCTGAGGGCCGACCTCTCCGAACTCGTCCTCAACGGCCACGTACTCAACAGGCGCGGGGTTTCGCCGCGCCAGCGCCTCGCTGACGGCGGCGTACAGGCCGCCCACCCGGTTGTGGTTTTCGGCGGTGACCACCGCACCCGTTTTCGAGACGGCGTCGACGAGCGCCTCCTCGTCCAGCGGCTTCACGGTGAACATGTCCAGTACCGTCGCGCGGATGCCTTCCGCCTCAAGTTTTTCGGCCGCCTTGAGCGCCTCGCCCACCATCAGCCCACAGGCAACGATGGCGACGTCCGCACCCTCTCGCAGCTTCACGGCCTTTCCGATGGGCAGCTCGGTGCCCTCGGCGTAGACCCGGAGGTTGTTTTTCCGCCCCACGCGGATGTACTTGACGCCGGGCCGGGATAGGCACTGGGGCAGCACGCTCTCCAGCATGGCGGTGTCCGTGATGTCGATGACCGTGGCGCCGGGCAGCGCACGGTAGAGCGCCATGTCCTCAAAGGGCATGTGGGTGCCGCCATTGAACGCCGCCGATACGCCGGGGTCGGTGCCGATGATGGTGATGTCGTTTCGCGCGTAGCCGGCGGACAGAAACGCCTGGTCAAAGCACCGGCGGGACGCGAAGGGGCCGAAGGTGTGGGCGATGGGCTTGAACCCCGCCGACGCAAGGCCCGACGCGACGCCGATCATGTTGGCCTCGGCGATGCCGCACTGGATCGCCCGGTCCGGGTGCTGACAGGCGTACTTGGCGGTGCCGATGCAGCTCATCAGGTCCGCGTCCAGATAGATCGCGTCGGGGTCCGTGTCCAGAATGCCGGTGATGAGCGCGCCCAACACGTCCTTGAACGCGCGGGGGTCCATTTCGCCATTATAGACGATCATGCGTCCGCACCTCCTTCCAGCGCCGAAAGCTCCGCCCTGAGATCACTCAGCCAGCGGTCGCAGGTTTCCGGCGTCACATTCATCGAGTGGTTGGCCTGGGTCTCCTCGACCTCCCGGATGCCCGCGCCCTTTACGCCGTCCATCACGATGGCGTGGGGCGCGTCGCCGGACGCATCGCACCGGGCGATGGCCGCGCGCAGCGCGGCGATGTCGCCGCCCGGCACCGTCTGGGCGTGAAAGCCAAAGGCGGTAAACTTCTTTTCGATGTCAAAGTTCTTCACAATGTCGCAGCAGCAGCCGTCCAACTGCTTTTTATTGTCGTCGATGAACCAAATCATGTTGGAAACCCCGCGGGACGCAGCCAGCATCGCCGCCTCCCACACCTGGCCCTCGTTGAGCTCGCCGTCGCCGACGACGAGGAAGGTGCGGCTGTCCAGGCCCTTCAGCCGGTCGCCCATCGCCATGCCCACCGCCAGCGATGTGCCCTGGCCCAAGGAGCCGGTGGTCATGTCGATGCCGGGGGTCTTGTTCCGGTCGCAGTGGCTGGGGAAACGGGTCCCGGGCTGGTTGAGCGTCTTGATGTCGTCGTAGGGGAAGAAGCCCTGGATTGCCAGCGCCGCGTACACGGCCGGGCCCGCGTGCCCCTTGGAGCACACCAGCTTGTCCCGCTCCGGCCAGCGGGGATCCTCCGGGCGGTAGCGCATTACGTCGCCATAGAGCACGGCGAGCAGGTCGCACACGCTGAGCGCGCCGCCCACGTGGCCGAAACCCCGCGCCTTGAACGACTCCACTGCGCCGATGCGGATGCGCGTCGCCAATGCCTTCAGTTCTCGATCGGTCTTCATTTCTTTTCTCCTTGGCGCGCCGCTTTAAGCGGCGCTCTTTACGATTTTGCGGCCTTCGGCAGCGTGGAGCCGCCGTAGGGCATGGCGAGGATCGTGGCGTCCGGGCCCAATTTCTGAAGCGCCGCGTCCAGCGCCGCCTGGGCGGAAGGGTAGGGCGTCAGGAAGATCTTGCGGACGAAGTCGTCCGCCAAATCGCTGACAAGGTAGATGTCCGCGTCCTGAAGCACCATCGCGATCGCCGCGGCCTTGTGCCCGCCGAGACAAAAATCCCTTTGGATGCGCTCAATCATCGATTCCGGCGAGGGGGACTGCGTCATCCACGCCTCGAAGGTCTCCTCCCCCAGCCCCTCCCGGCAGGAGCCAATGAGGATCACCACGCCGCCCTTTTTCACGGCGTGCTTGGCGTTGTCCAGCGCCTTCTGTGTCTGGTACAGGTTCAGGTCCTTGGGCGAGCCGCCCTGGGATACCAGTACGATGTCGGCGCGCTCCGGGATGGCCTTCAAATAGAACTGATCCAGGAACCGGCAGCCCGCCCGGTGGGCCTTGACCGGGTCGCCCGCCACCGCGCAGACAATTCTTTTATGCTCGTCCAGCACCACGTTCAGGATGAAATCGATGCCGACCATCCGCGCCGCTTCCTCGATGTCCTCCCGGAGCGGATTCCCGGCCAGCTTCCCGGCGCAGGCGTCGGGGTTCACCATCAGCGAATGGTTCCGCTGGATGGCCGCGCGGGTGGATACGCCCGGCATCAGCGCCTTCGCGCCGCCGGAATAACCAGCGAAGTAGTGGTACTCGATGTTGCCAAGGCACACGCGCCGGTCGGCCTCGGCCACGGCGCGGGTGAAGTCCACCGGCGTCCCTCGGGCGGTGACGCCAAAATGCACGCAGTCGTCCGGGTCGGAGTCCACGCAGCGGATTTCCCGGAAGGCCCTGTCGCCGGCCAGTTTTTTGATCTCCGCCTCCGTCTGGCGTCGGTGGACGCCCAGGCCGAACACCAGCGTGATGTCCTCCGGCTTCACGCCCCCGGCATAGAGTTCGTCGAGGATCGCCGGCATCACCTGATACGTGGGCATGGGCCGTGTCGCGTCGCTGGTGACGACGGCCACCTTCTCGCCCGGGCGGACGATCTCCCGAAGCGGCGGCGAATCGACGGGGTACCGAAGCGCTTCGGCCACCGCGTCGGTGCCGGTTTTCCCCAGCTTCATCGCGTTGGGTGCCAGGATGCCCAGAACGTTATCGTCCGGCGCTTCCACCGTCTCAACGCCGTCTCCAAAACCGAATTTAAGTCGCATGCTTCTCTCCCTCAGCCGGGAACGCCGCGGCCGCGTGCCTGAGCGCCTTGACGACCGGCAGCTCCTCGCCGGTCAAAAAGCGGATCAGCGCGCCGCCGCCGGTGCAGATGTAGCCGATCTTCCCGGTCACCTTGAACTTCTTGGCCGCGGTCACGCTGTCGCCGCCGCCGACCACCGTGTACGCGCCGGTCTCGGCCAGCGCTTCCCAGACGATGCGGGTGCCCGCTTCGGTCTCTGGCTTTTCAAACACGCCCATGGGCCCGTTGACGAAAACTGTCCTCGCGCCGCGGATGATCTCTGCGTATTGTATCGCGGCATCCTCGCCGATGTCAAGCGCGCCGATGTCCTCGGGAACCGCGCCGACCTTTGCCTCCCGCCGCGCGCCGTTTTCAAGGTAGGCGAGGCTCTCCGGCAGGCGGATTTTGCCCGCGTACTTTTCAAGCAGCACCTTTGCGTCCGCGATAAACCTCTCGTAGCCGCTGCTTTCGATAAACTCTCTGCTGCCGCGCCCGATCTCCGCGCCCTTGGCCGCCAGAAGGATGTTGCCGACGAGGCCGCCGGTCAGCACGCAATCGGCCGCCCCGCTTTTAAGCACCGTGCCCAGCATCAAAAACGCGTCCGACACCTTCGCGCCGCCCAGCACAAACACCGCGGGACGCGCGGGGCATTCCATCAGCTCCGAGATCACGCAGTATTCCTTTTCAAACAGGAGGCCCATGGCGCTTGGCAGCACCTGCTCAAAGCCGCACAGCGAGGGCTGATCCCGGTGGGCGGCGGCAAATGCGTCACACACAAACAGATCGTGAAGCGGCGCGAGCTTTCGGACGACCTCGGTTTCCGCCTGCTGGGCGTGGGTGAGTTTCAGGTTCATTTCGAAGAGCGTCTGCTCCTCGGCGCAAAAGCGCACGTTGTCAAGCAGCAGCGCCTCGCCGGGCTTCAGCTGGCCAATCGCCGCGCGCGCCGCGGGTCCGGTAACGTCGTCCACAAATCTGACCGTCTGCCCCAATAAGTCCGTCAGCACCTTCGCGTGGGGCTCGGTGGTGAAAAAGTTCTGGTATTCGATGTCGCTGCCCTGGTGCGCTAGAATCGTCAGCTTCGCGCCCCTGTCCAGAAGGTATTTCAGCGTCGGCACGCAAGCCTCGATGCGCGCGGTGCTTTTCAGCCCGCCCGTGGCACGGTCCACCGGCTGGTTGATGTCCACGCGGCAGACGACGGCCTTTCCGTTTACGTCGAACTCGTCCAGCGTGCGAATGCCAAAGCGCATGCGCATCCCCTCCTTTGAACGAAGGCGGGGGAGTCGCCTCCCCCGCCGCCGGTCGGCTTTATTTGAATTTTCCGATGTTCAGGTATTTATTGGTTTCGGCGGTGCCTTCTTCGCGGGTCAACTGCATCTTCACGGCCGCGCGCACCGCGTCGATCGTCTCCGGGATGGTGACCGACTCCTGCGGAATGTTGATGGCGAACATGATGTCGTTTCCGGACTCCACCACGCTGTCGGACCAAAGCCCGATCTCGTACATGTCGCCCCGGGTGTTGCCGAGGTCGCGGGCGTACTTGAAGAAGCTGGCGTTGCCCATGAAGCCCTCGTCAATGGAAACCACGCGGATGCGCGGGTGCGCCTGGAAGCACTCGAGCGCCTGCGCCCGGGTGATCTTCTTTCCATCCTTTCCGCTGGCCAGCACCGTAATGATGTGGCCGTGGGTGACCGGCGTGTGGACGAGGATGCCCGTGGCCTCCACATGGGGCATGATGGTCATCAGGTCCACCGCCTGATGGGACGGCGCCTTGTCCATCTGCAGCGCGTTGGTCAGCCCGCGGTGGTAATCGCCGGGGTCGGCCACGCGGCGGATGATGGTAATGGCGACCTTCGAAACGCCGACGGCGCGGTCCAGCGCGTCCACCGCGCGGATGAGGCCGGTGGTGTTGCAGCTGGTCAACTTCAGGTAGTCCGCGCCGACGCCCTTTTCATAGTTGGCGTAGCCGTGAAAGAATACGTCCGCGACGGAATTCTTCTCGCCCCCCTGGAACACCGCCTTGACGCCTGCCGCCTCGTAGAGCGCCTTGTTTTTCGCGCCGACGCCGCCGGGGGACGAGTCCAGCATCACGTCCACCTTGCCAATCAGGTCATGAAACGTCCCGGTCACAGGAATAGAAAGCGCGTCGAAGGCCGCCCTGTCCGCGCCGTCCACGAGGTACAGATCGTAGGGCATGCCCTTTTCCTTCAGCGCGCGAACCGCAAGGGTCGGGGCGAGGTCGGCCACGCCGACGAGCTCCATGTCGCCCTGCAGCGCCACACCGTCCGCGAGCCGCTGCCCGATGGTGCCGTAGCCCGCCACGCCCACTCTGATCTTTTTCATATCAATTCCTCCGATCCTTATAGCAAGTAAAAATATTCATTATTCCAAAGGGCCGAGAGATTTTCGATTGAGAACAAGGAGCCGGAGCGAACAAACCCTTCGGGATACGCCTTCGGCATGAAATGCAGCGCTATTTTGAGCGGAAGGCGACGCAGTTCTCGGCGAAAAGTTCCGGTCCGACGAAGAATGAATGTTTCGGATTGGTATTATCCTTCCACCTTGACCGGCGCGCCGCCCTCGAGCCAGGATTTTTTGGCCGCGATGGCGATCTTGACCGGCTGCAGGCCGTCGAAGGAGCCCACCGGCGTATCTTTTCCGGTGAGGCACGCTTCCACAAAGTCCGCTTCCTCCTGAATGAACGCGTCGTTGTAGCGTTCGAGGAAGAACCACAGCGGCTTTTCCTTGGAAACGCCTTCGGCGGTGTACCATGTGGTGTTGTTGGCGGTCTCGTTCTCGGCAGCGATCATGCCCTTGGAGCCGAAGACCTCCACGCGCTGGTCGTAGCCGTAGACCGCCTGACGGGAGTTGTCGATCACGCCCAGCGCGCCGTTTGCAAATCTCAGGTTGATGATGCAGGTGTCGACGTCGCCCGCTTCGGCAATTTCCGGGTTCACGAGGCACGCGCCGAAGGTGGAGACCTCAACCACTTCGCTGCCGGACAGGTAGCGCACCATGTCGAAATCGTGGATGGTCATGTCCACGAAGATGCCGCCGGAGGACTTCACGTAGGAGAGGGGCGGCGCGGCGGGATCCCGGGAGGTGACCTTGACGATCTGTACGTCCCCGATGCCGCCGGAGGCGACCACCTCGCGCACGCGCTTGAAGTTCCGGTCAAACCGGCGGTTGAAGCCCACCTGATACTTGACGCCCGCTTCCTTGACCGTCTCCAGCACCGCCTCGATCTTGCCCAGGTCGTGGTCGATGGGCTTTTCGCAGAAGATGTGCTTTCCGGCCTTCGCCGCCTCGATGGAGATGGGCGAATGGGTGTCGGTGGAGGAGCAGAGGAAAATCGCGTCGATTTCCGGGTCGTTCAGAATGTCATGATAATCCGACGTTGCTACTTTTACGCCTAATTTTTCCGCCAGTTCTTCCGCCGCTGGAAGGTACACATCCGAGATCGCCGCGACCAACGCGTCCGGCACCCGGTTTACGAGGTTTGCCGCGTGGAGTTTTCCGATGCGCCCCGCGCCGATGATCCCGATCCGTAGTTTCTTGCCCATGTCAATCCCCTTCTCTTTGGTCTGTTTGGGTTTTCGTCGGTGGTTATGCCTTGATGGGTTTGGTCAGTGGTTACGCCTTGATGGATTTTCGTCGGTGGTTACGCCTTGAACTGTCCGCGTTGGGCCTATCCCGGCGGGGAGCGGACCAATTTTTCATCAGTACCTGCGCGCCTTGTCCGAATTTTCCAGGTGTTCGCGCCACGCGTCCCGGCAGCGGGGGTTTTCGGAAACCTCCGGCGTGCCCACGCGCCACCACGCGC
>JAEZTD010000064.1 GCA_023443705.1 Bacillota bacterium
GCTTCGGAGGGTTGAATCGATGGGCCTGATTACCGGAAACGCGATAGCGATCGATCTGGGCTCCAGCAACACCACCATCTACATGGGGGGTGAGGGCGTCGTTTTGCGCGAGCCCAGCCAGGTGCTGGCGCTTCGGGCCGACCCGGAAGGCGTCATCGCCATCGGACACGAGGCGAAAGCCATGCTGGGCCGCGCGTCGGGTGAGGCGGTGCTGGTCTCGCCGGTGATGGATGGCGCGGTGACCGACGTGGACATGGCGGCGCTCCTTGCGCTGGCGCTCAGCGAAAAGGTGACCGGGCGTCGAAAGTCGCTGGAAAAAATGCAGCTTTTCATGTCCATGTCTCAGGGGCTGACCAAGGTCGAGAAGGATGCGCTCTCCCAGGTCTCCAAACTCACCGGTGCAAGGAGCCCGCTGCTCGTGCGTTCGCCGCTGGCGGCGGCGCTGGGATCGGGCCTTCAGGTGGATTCGCCCCGGGGCGCAATGGTTGTGGTTCTGGGCGGCGGCACCACTGAAATTGCCGTTTTGTCCATGGGTGCGGTGGTGGCGGCCCGGTCAATGCGCACCGGGAGCCTGTCGTTTGACGAGGCGATCGTGCGCTTTGTGCGCCGGAGGAAGAATGTGCTGATCGGCCTTCGGACGGCGGAAGACCTTAAATGCGACATCGGTTCGGCGCTTCTGCCGGACTACGACGTTGATGCCGATGATCCGGAGGATCTGACGCCCTTCGAGCGCAGCGAGTTTGAACATATTGAAGCGTCTGAGGGCGCCGAGGCGCTGGCGCTGCGCTTTCCGACCTACGCGGTCGCGCCCGGGGAGCCGGTGGGCGAGACGGTGCTGCTCAAGGGCCGTGATGTCAAGACCGGCAAGCCCGTGACGGTACCCATCACCACGCGGGAATTGGCACTTTCGCTACGGGAACCGATCCGGATCCTGGTGGACGCCCTCCGCGACGCCATCGGGCGGGTACCCGCGGAGTTGGCCTCCGACATACAGGAGGATGGCATCCGCCTGTCGGGCGGCGGCGCGCTGATGCAGGGGCTCGCGGAGCTTCTGGCGGCAAAGCTGGAACTGCCCGTCTCCGTGGACGAACACCCGCAGGACGACGTGGCGCTGGGCATGGGCCGTCTGGCCGAAGACGAAGCGCTGCTCAAGCTCTGTACGGAAGCCGGCTCGGTCGAGGGGTAGGGTCTCCGCCGAGCAAAGCTGCGAACGCAGAAACCGCGGCTTTCGCCGCCGGGTATAGGGCGGCAGGCATCCGCACATTAGGGAGAAGTGAACGATGGCCAGAACGGTCAAACCTCGCATTGGACAAAAAAAGAAAAAGAGCGGCCGCTGGGGCCGCGTCGCGTTTGGCGGGCTGGTGCTCGCGGCGGTGCTTGCGCTGACGTTCTTCCTCGTCATGCGCGAGCCGGGCCGCGTATCCATCGCGGAGAACGCGGTGGGCAGCGTGCTTTCGCCGGTGGTCGGCGCCGTCAATACCGCGACGACCTACATTCGGGATGTGGCGCTGGGCGTGCGCGACTATTTTAAGATGACGCAGGATCTCGAAGATGCGCGCCTGCAGATTACCGACCTCAAGGTGCAGCTCGTCTCACTGCAGGAGGAAGCCATCGAAAACGACCGGCTTAAAAGCCTCCTGAACGCCAAGGAGAGCTCCGAGAGCCAGGACCCGGTGTATGCGCGGGTGATCGCCCGGGACCCCGGCGTCTGGTTTGACACGTTTTCGATCAACGTGGGGACGCTGAGCGGCGTCGAGGTAAACATGGCGGTCATCACCGCCGACGGCCTTGTGGGGCACGTCTACGAGGTGGGCGCCAACTACGCAAAAGTTATGAGCCTGATCGATTCCCGTTCCGCCGTGGCCTGCCTGATCGAGCGCACCCGCGACGAAGGCGTCATGCGCGGCAAGATCGAAACCTGGTCCGAGACCCCGGAATGCAACATGTATTATCTGCCCAAGGTTTCGGACGTTGCCCCGGGTGACGTGGTTCTGACCTCCGGCACCGACACGCTCTACCCCAAGGGCCTCAAGGTGGGAACGGTCGCGGCGGTATCGAGGGAACAGGAGAGCTCCGAGCGCTACATCGTGGTCATACCGTCGGTAGACTTCCAGCACATCGAAGAGGTGCTGGTGCTGCGCACCGTGGTCGAGAACGACCGGGAAAACCTGCCGGTCTTGGCCACGCCGACGCCCAGGCCTACGCCGGAGCCGACGCCCTCCGCCTCTCCGACGGTCGACCCGAACGCCTCCGCCACGCCGCAGCCCGACGACGCGCTGTGGGTCTGGCCCACCGACATGCCGGGCGATCTATCGGAGGCGGACGAATCCGCGCAGCCTTCGGCATCGCCCACGGCCGGGGCTACCCCGCCGGGCGCGGCGCTGCCCGAAGATGCCTGGGGTGACTGATTCCGGCCGAAAAGTCAGCCGCTCACGAAGAAGACCCACTGGAGGGACCGAAACAACTTGTTAGTACAATGCAGGAGGCGCGCGCTTGCGAAGGTTTCTTCCGCTGATACTGCTCCTGATCCTGGTGCTCCTGGATCTGGCGGTGCTGCCGTTTCTGGTTCAAAGCCAGTATCTGCCGATGCTGACGCTGATCGGAACCGTGGAGTTCGGCCTGTTGCTCGGCAGAACCCGGGGCTCGCTCTACGGCATGATCGGGGGACTTCTGATCGACATTCTGACCGGATACCCGATGGGCCTGCGCACGGTTCTCTACATCGCGTCGGGCTACGTGTCCGGCGTGGCCGGGCGCAGGTTCCAGCGGTACGTTCTGACGCCGGTCGTCGCGCCGCTGATCTCATTTCTAGGATACGAGACGGCGACGGGGGTGTACGCCTGGCTCTCCGGTGCCGCCGTGAGCGGCTCGGACGTCCGCGCCGCGCTGATTCGCGTCGCCATCGCCGTGGTCGTGGTGCAGCCGCTGTATCTCTTGTTTGACCGCATTCTCCGGCCCAGCTGGTCTCGCTGGGCGGGACGCTGACAGAGCCGACCCCGCGAAGGGAGGGATTTTCACGAAACCGTCCACCGGCCGATACATCGGCAGCATCGTGCTCCTGCTCCTGGTCTTTTCCGCCATCATCTTCAAGATGTACGACATGCAGGTTGCCAGCGGAGAGCTCTACGCCGAGCAGGCCGCAAACAAAACGACGCGCTCCATCACGCTGACGGGCATGCGCGGCACCATTTACGATGCCAACATGACGCCGCTGGCCTACGACCGGCGCGCCTACAACGTGCAGTTCTACCGGGATCCCACGCTTTCCTCCGAGGATAACCGCGCGGAGTACACCCGTTCCATCATCGAAGCCATCCGCCTGATCGAATCGAACGGCAAAAAGACCATCGAAGGCTTCTGGCTGGAAAAGGGCGAGGACGGCGTGTGGCGCTTCAATACTGGCACGGACAACCCTACCGCCGCCGCGAAGCGGGAGCAGCAGTGGCGTGAAAACTTTTACCTGACCGGAGTCCCCGAAGAACAGCTCTTTGACAGGCTCTGCCAGAATTACTCGATCCCCGAGGACCTGACCGACGAGGAGAAGGTCAAGGTTCTGACCATCTGGCAGCAGTCCCGCAT
>JAEZTD010000126.1 GCA_023443705.1 Bacillota bacterium
AGGCTTGCCACACTGCCATAGGGGCTGTACCGTCTGCGGTACCTTTCAAATAGCTTTCGATCAACCTCCCTGTGATGGTAGACCATGCGCAGGCCGCGCAGGATCGCCAGGTCCCCGAAGCTGAGGATGTCCGGCCTCTGCATACAGAAGAGCAAGATCATTTCCGCCGTCCAGACGCCGATGCCCTTCAAGGAAGTCAATTCCGCAATCGCTTCCTCGTCGGTCTTTTCATGGAGCCCTGCCAGATCGAAGGCCCCGCTGTGCACCCTTCGGGCGAAGTCGGTTATGTATTCGGCCTTGCGAAAACTCATGCCGGCGGACTGCAATTTTCCGACGGTGGCGGCGAGGATGGTTTCGGCGTTCACCACGACCAATGCATCGCTCAGCCGGTTCCACACGGTCGCCTGCGCCTTCGTCGAGATCTGTTGGCCGATGATGTGGTGAATGACGGACGAAAACAGATCCGCGTCCACCTTCCGGCGGATAGGCCCCACGGCTTCTATCACCTCGCCCAGCCTTTTATCCTTGCTTTTTAGGTATTCTGTTTCCTTATCGCCATACCTGAAATGGATTGTCCATCACCGCCGTTCTTGACGCGTTCAAACCCAAGCACCATGATTATATCACACATTGCCGCAAATTACAGGCGATGTATCGCCATATCCCATCGTGCATACGCCGCAATCGGGAGCTGGGGAAATTATCCAAGGCCGTTGCCCCGTTGCGGGCGTCGGACGAACCCGTCGGCAGCATCGCCGCGCGTGGGATTTCACCACGTGAGCGCTTTGGGAAACAATTCGAGCGGAATCAAAAAGGCGCCTGCTGGCACAGACGTGACCGATTGAACATTACAGCTTCAGCCATAAAGCGGGACGAACGCCGCCTCTATGATCGCCGTTTGAAGGATCAAAACAGGAAGTGATGCTGCATCCGAGGATATTGTTGCCTTGGATACCTATCACGCAAAGCCGCGCGCCTGAAACCGGGCGCATTTTTGATTCCGTTATGGCTCAAGCGCACATGGCGAAGGCTGATTCTCTGCCCGAAACGCGATATAGCGATCAAGCGCGCCCTTGTCATAGGCAAAAAAGCCCAGCAGAACGCTGATTTGCGATACCGTCTCGGGTGCAAGCGAATGCTCTACCAGCTCCGCCTCCTCCAAAGGAGCGGGATTTCCGATAAAGCGCAAGAATTGCTCCACAATGTCGTGGCGGCGCAAAAGATAGGCGCCGAGCGCCCGTCCCTTTTCTGTCAGCAGGATGCTGTCATAGCGGTCGTATTCCAGATACTCCAAATCCACCAGCCGAAACACCATCTTGGAAGCGGACGAGGGTTTGACGTGCAAAACCTCGGAGAGCTTGCCGACGCGCGTGTAGCGGTTTTCGATGCATAGCCGATAGACCATCTCCAGGTAATCCTCCAGCGCAGGGGTCAGATGGTCTGCCCGCTGGTTTGCCAGCTGGTATCCGCGCACCGTGCGGAACTCTGTGCCCGGAATTTGGTTCATGGGCTTTCCTCCGTCCGTCGCTCCAGTCATTATACGCCGAACGCATTCCTTGCAGTCCACATAGAATTAGCCGAGGGCAACGGCATTTCCCTCGGCTATCATGTTCAAACGCGGAGAGCATTCTTCAAAATACGCGATGACCTGTAAAATTCGTCTCGAGGGTGTTTACAAGCCGAAAATAAGGTGTATAATAGAAATGGATAAGGCATACCTAAAAAAGAGGTGCGGCGCATGACGGCAAACAGAGAGGACTACCTGAAGCAACTCTACCGGCTGGAACAAGCCGGGGGCAGTGCCAGCAACAAGCAATTGGCCGAGGCGCTGGGGATTGCGCCCGCCTCGGTCAGCGAGATGCTTGCGAAGCTTAACAAGGAGGGGCTGATCCGGTATGAGGCCTACAAGGGAACCGGCCTGACCGATGAGGGGAGGCGCAAGGCGGTTGAATTGCTTCGGGGACACCGGCTGTGGGAGGTCTTTCTGCGGGAACACCTGGGGTATTCCTGGAGCGAGGCGCACGAGGATGCGGAGTTGCTGGAGCACGTCGCACCGGCGCGGCTGATGGAGCGGTTGGACGCGTATCTGAACCACCCGGCCCATTGTCCCCACGGGGAACCCATTCCCCGCTCCGGCGAGCAAGATGCGCAGGCGCCGCTGATCCCGCTCTCACAGGCTTCGGTCGGCAGGCACATCCTGCTGCGCAAGGTGCGGGAGGAGCGGGAACTGATGGATTATCTCGAAGCGCTGAACATCCGCCTGGGTGTTCCGGCAATCGTGGAGGCGGTCGGCGCGTACGAAGGGCCGGTTTCGCTGACCATCGATGGGAAGGGTGTCACGCTGAGCCACAAAGCGGCCGAACAGATTTTTGTGGAAGGCATCGAACACAATGAAAAGACAAATTAAAGGAGGAACAAACATGAAGATCAAGGGTTTGGGGCTTCTGATGGCCCTTGCGCTATTGCTGACAGCGATTCTTCCCGTGGCGCATGCCGAGCAGAAGGAGACGCTGAATGTGGTCGCCACGACCACCATGCTGGCCGACCTCGCGCGCTCGATCGGCGGCGAACGGGTCCATGTCGACGGCCTGATGGGCCCCGGCATCGACCCGCACCTGTATCAGGCGAGCGCAGGCGATGTTGGGCTTATGCAAAACGCGGACGTCGTCCTCTACAACGGCCTGCATCTGGAGGGCAAGATGGGTGAGATCTTCGAGGCGCTGGGCAGGCAGGGCCGCGCCGTCATCAGCATCGAGGAGGGGCTCGACGAGGGCAAGCTGCTCGGCTGGGCGGACGATCCCTCGGTGCACGATCCGCACATCTGGTTTGATGTGATGCTCTGGAAGGACGCAGCCGCGATCGTGGCAAGCGGCCTTACAGAGCTCGACCCGGAAGGCGCGGCCGATTACGCCGCCTCGCTGGATGCGTACCTGGCGGAGCTTACCGCCTTGGACGCCTATGTTCGCGCCCGTGCGGAGGAACTGCCGGCAGCGCAGCGCATCCTGGTGACCGCGCACGACGCATTCCAGTACTTCGGCCATGCCTACGGCTTTGAGGTGCGCGGCCTGCAGGGCATCAGCACCGACGCCGAGGCAGGCACCGCCGACGTGAGCGCGCTCGCGGATTTCATCGTGGCGCGGCGGATCAAGGCGGTGTTCGTGGAATCATCGGTGCCCACCAAGACCATCGAAGCGCTGCAGGCGGCGGTGGCGGCGCGCGGCTTTGACGTGGCGATCGGCGGCGAGCTCTACTCGGATTCGCTGGGCGACGCGGCATCGGGTCATGACACCTATCTGACCACCGTGGCCGCCAACATCGACACCATCGTGGATGCACTGAAATAGGGGGGTATGAATATGGACGCGCGCAAGATGGGATATGCGGTCGAGGTGGAAGACCTGACCGTCGCCTACGGCGCGAAGCCTGCCCTGTGGGATGTCGATCTCGCCATCCCGCAGGGGCAGCTGATGGCGGTCATTGGGCCGAACGGCGCGGGCAAAACCACACTGATCAAGGCAATTCTGGGGCTTCTGCCGACGGTGTCCGGTACGGTGCGGTTCCTGCCGCAGGGGGATGCCCGCCTGGGAGGCGACCTTCGCCCGGGAGGCGAGCTTCGCCTGGGAGGCGAGCTTCGCCCCCGCGCCAACCGCATCGCCTATGTGCCGCAGAGCGGCAGCGTGGACTGGGACTTTCCCGCGACGGCGCTGGACGTGGTGCTGATGGGCCGCTACGGGCATCTGGGCTGGATTCGCCGCCCGCGCCGCGCCGACCTCGAAATCGCCAGGGATGCGCTCGACAAGCTGGGTATCGCCGACTATGCCGGGCGGCAGATCAGCCAGCTGTCCGGCGGCCAGCAGCAGCGGGTGTTTCTTGCGCGGGCGCTGGCGCAGCAGGCGGAGATGTACTTCATGGACGAACCGTTCAAGGGCGTGGACGCCCGGACGGAGCGCGCCATCGTGGCGCTGCTTAAGGATCTCAAAGCGCAGAACAAGACGGTGGTGGTCGTGCACCACGACCTGCAGACCGTTGCTGAGTACTTTGATTGGGTGACGCTGATCAACGTGCGGGTGGTTGCCTCGGGGTCGGTGGGCGAAACCTTTACCGACGAAAATCTCCGGCTCGCCTACCGCAGCACCGGAGCGCTGCTCAAGGAGGCGGTGTAGGTGGAGCGCGTATGGATGCTTTTGGGCGACTACACCTTCCAGGTGGTGGCGCTGGGATCGATGCTGATGGGCATGATCTCCGGCGTGATGGGCAGCTTCGCCGTGCTGCGCAAGCAGAGCCTCTTGGGCGACGGCGTGTCGCACGCGGCGCTGCCGGGCGTGGTGATGGCGTTCCTGCTGACCGGCAACAAGCAGACGGAGGTGCTGCTCCTGGGCGCGCTGGTTTCAGGACTTGCGGCGACGCTTATCATGGTGAGCATCGCCAAGCACTCCCGCGTGAAGTTTGACAGCGCGCTGGCGCTCGTGATGTCGGTGTTCTTCGGTCTGGGGCTGGTGCTCTTGACCTATGTGCAGAAGCAGCCCAATGCCAACCAAGCCGGGCTGAATCGCTTCATCTTCGGGCAGGCGTCCACGCTCCTGCGGCGCGATCTCATCATCATGCTGGCCGTGGGCGGGGTTCTGGCGATACTGACGGCGCTGTTCTGGAAGGAACTCAAGCTCTCGACTTTCGACCGCGACTACGCGCAGAGCCTCGGTTTCTCACCCCGCAAATTGGATCTGCTGGTCTCGGCGATGATTGTGCTGGCCATCATCGTGGGTCTGCAGACAGTGGGCGTGATCCTGATGAGCGCCATGCTGATCACGCCCGCGGTGGCTGCGCGGCAATGGACGAACAAACTGTGGGCGATGGTTGTGCTGGCGGCGTTGTTCGGCGCACTGTCGGGCGTCACGGGCACGGTGTTCAGCTCGCTGATCCCCAAGCTGCCCACGGGTCCTGCGATCGTGGTGGCGATCAGCGTCATCGTTGGAATCAGCCTGCTGTTCGCGCCGGGACGGGGCGTGCTGGCCCGAATATACCAAAGGCACAAGAACCGCAGCGCATGGAAGAGGGGAGGGGAGCGGGATGTCTCCGCAGTTTGAGATTCAGTTGATTGCCGTGCTGGTGGCGGTCGCCTGCGCGCTGCCCGGCGTGTTCCTGGTGCTGCGCAAGATGTCCATGATGTCGGATTCGATCACGCATACCATTCTCCTTGGCATCGTGCTGGCGTTCTTCCTGACGCACGACCTCAACTCCCCGCTGTTGGTCGTGGGCGCGGCGCTGATCGGCGTGGTGACGGTGTGGCTCACCGAAACGCTGAACCGCACGCGG
>JAEZTD010000256.1 GCA_023443705.1 Bacillota bacterium
CAAGGCGCAGGAGATTCTCGCCGAAAAGGGTGTGGATGCCCGCGTGGTTTCCATGCCGGCGATGGACCTGTTCGACGCCCAGAGCGACGAATACAAGGAGCGCGTACTGCCCAAGGCTGTGCGGGCCCGCGTGGCCATCGAGGCCGCCAGCCCCATGAGCTGGTACAAGTACGTCGGGCTTGACGGAACGGTGATCGGCATGACCACCTTCGGCGCGTCCGCCCCCTACAAGGTGCTGTTCCCCCACTTCGGACTGACCGCCGAAAACGTTGTGGAAAAAGCGCTGGCCGTCGTCAAGAAGTAACCCCTTCGCAAAACGCACCGGGCTGCCCGTCATCCGACGCGGCAGCCCGTCCCTTTTGTAGCCACCTTCGCCCCGCCGTCACCCCGGCGGGCGCAGAATCACCCCGCCGCGATGGCGCGCATGACCGCCCAGAAGCCCTCCACCGCGAGAACCGCCGGAAGCTCCTCCGGCGCGAGGTTCTCCCCGGGCAAGACCGCCACCGCGGCGGGTTTACCCGATTCCTCTTCCACCGATACCTTCAGCCATACCGCCTCCCCCGCACCGTCCGCAATGTCCGCCAGCGCGCTGAAAAAGTCCCCGAGGGCCGCGCAGGTTTCGCCTTCGGTGCCCTTCGCGGCCTCGCCCCAGCGCGCGAGGGTTGCCGCCGCGCCGCGGAGCAGCGCGGCGAACTGCGCCGCGGTCAGCGACTGCTCCTCTGGCCCCGAAGCGGCCAGCCGCAACCCCTCCATCAGCGCCCGCGCCTCGATCCCGTCCTCCGCCCGCAACCTGACCGAGCCGTCGGCCATGAGGCTGGACTCCATCGAGACAAGCGCGCCGTCCGCCATCAGCGAAACCTGCCCCGCCTCGCGGCCCGCGAGGCGGACGGTAATGCGCATCGCCGCGCCCTCCGCCCAGACTCCGCTCTCAATGGAAAGCGCCGTCATTTCGGACAGCTCGCGGAGCCACCGGTCAAAAGGCTGCGCCATGGCGCTCCCCGGATCGAGCGCGAACCGGAGCGTCGCATTTGTCTGCGCTCCGCCCGGCGACGCCACGACGGCCATCGGCGTCAGCATCCAGACCACGATGACGATCAGCGCGGCCACAAGGCCTGTCCACCCAAAACGGCGCATCTTGCCAACCCCTCTCCCCGATTGTTCACGGTTTAATATGCCGAAAAGCGCGGGGGCATGAGCCCGGCGAGGGAGAAAAACGCTCGGCAAATCTCTCAAAGTGACTGGGCGGGATGGGTAACATAAACGGTTGGATTCTATGTAACGGGCGAAAAAGCGCCGCAACCCGTGATGAATTTCGGGGCTTCTGCCCATCGGCAAACGCGGTCAGTTGCGTGGACAAGGGCCTGGCCGGAGGGCACTCTCCGAAGCCGCGCACATCAAAGCGAAAGCGAACAGGCACGGCTGGTGACGATGGCGGAGACGCCGGCTTTGTACATGGCGGCGTTGGGCGCGCAGATCGACCGGAACCGCAAGGCATGGGAAAGAAGCCGCCAGACCGCCCAAGGGCCTCCATCGATGGAGCGCGTGAAGCTCGCCAAATCCGGTGGGCTTTTTCTCATTCTCCGGCAAGCTGTAAAGTGGGACTCCATTGTCTTTACGCGACAAACGAGGCGTGTTACAATACCAGTGTTCTGGTCCTTCGGCCGGAGAACCGGCAGCCCCGGCAACGAATCCGCGTCCGAGAAACAAGCCCACGTCAGGAAGGCGCGATGCTGTACATTTTTCTAGATTCGGGAGGAAAGCCATGAGCATTCTGTCAAACAGCGTCCACACCGGACTTTTTGTGCAGGACATCGGAGCGATGGTCGCCTTCTACCGGGATGTGCTGGGTTTTGAAACCGACTGGGACGGCGGCCCTTCGCCAGCTTCAAAGTGAAGGACGGCGGGCTTTTCATATTTGACCGGGTGCGCTTCTGCGAGGATATGGGCCAGCCCTGTCCGGCGCCCCGGGGCTACAACACGACCATGGAGATCGGCATCGGCGTCCCTTCCCCCGACGATGTGGACCGGGAATATGAAAGACTTTCCGCGCTGGGCGTTCAATCGCTGACGGGGGAACCCGTCACCCAGCCCTGGGGGCAGCGGAACTTCATCATCGCGGACCCGGAGGGCGATTACATCGAAATCGGCTCATAGGAAGGAAAGAAAAATGCAAAAGTCCTACAAGATATACCAAGTGGACGCATTCACAAAGGAAAAGCTGACAGGCAACCCCGCCGGCGTGGTGACGAACGCGGACGGCCTCACGGACGAGCAGATGCAGCGCATCGCGCGGGAATTCAACAATTCGGAAACGGCCTTCATCCTGAGCCCTGAGGATGATTCTTATGACGTGCGCGTGCGCTTCTTCACGCCGGTGCGGGAAGTGCCCATCTGCGGCCACGCCACCGTCGCCGCGCACTATGCCCGGGCGCTGGAGAAAGGCCTCGGGTCCACGCGAGTGCTGCAGAAAACCGGCGCGGGCATCCTCCCGGTGGACGTCGTCCGGGAAGAAAACGACTACAGGATCATTATGACCCAGGGGCGCATCGAAGTTCACGCACCGCTCCCGGACGCGGCGCAGGAGGCGCTGATTGCAGCGCTGGATCTATCGCGGCGGGCCCTTCTCAAGGACTTCCCCGTCGCAATCGCGTCCACAGGGCACTCAAAGGTCATGGTCGGCATACGGGATGTCGGCCTCTTGCACCGCCTTCGCCCCGACATGGGCGCCCTGGCGAGGCTGAGCGGTCAAATTGGCTGCAACGGCTATTACGTCTTTACGCTGAGCCCGGAAGCAAGCCCAATGGTGCACGGACGAATGTTCGCCCCAGCCGTCGGGATCAACGAGGATCCCGTGACGGGCAACGCCAACGGCCCCCTTGGCGCGTACCTTGTGCACTATGCCCTGGTCCGGCACGACGGCGCTCTGCTCGAGTTTGACATCGTGCAAGGTGAGGTGATCGGTCGGGCAGGCACGATGACGGTTCGCGTCGCCATAGAGGACAACCGGCCCGTGGATGTGAAGATTGCCGGAAACGCGGTCATCGCGTTTCAGTCGGAACTCTTGCTTTAGGACGTCGGTTAAATGTAACGCGCAGAAGGAGACATCATGACGCACGAGGAAAGGTGGCTCGCATGGGCGGTGGAACTTCAGTCCATCGCCCAGTGCGCGCTGACATACTGCGACAACAATTTCGACATTGAACGGTTTCAGCGGATCCGCGAGATCTCCGTGGAGATCATGACGCACCAGACCGGTGTCCCGGCCGAGCAGGTTCGGGAGGTCTTCTGCGACGAGGCCGGCTACCAGACGCCCAAGCTGGACACCCGAGCGGCGGTTTTCGACGGTGAAAAAATCCTGCTGGTTCGCGAGGCCGACGGGCGCTGGGCGCTGCCAGGCGGATGGGTGGACGTTCGTCTCTCCGTCGGCGAGAACACCGTCAAGGAGGTCTGGGAAGAGGCGGGTCTTCGCGTGACCGCCGACCGGATCATCGCGCTGCAGGACCGGGACAGGCACAACGCGCCCGTCTACGCCCACAAGATCATCAAGGTCTTCGTGGAATGCACGTCGCTGGGCGGCGGCTTTCAAAAAAACAACGAGACAACCGCCAGCGGCTATTTCTCCCCAGATGCCCTGCCGGAGCTGGCCACCCAAAAGACCACCGAGGCGCAGATACGCCTGTGCTTCGAAGCCCACAGATCCCCCGTCTGGCCGGCGCGGTTCGACTGAGCCACCCGCGGCCAAATCTGTACAGTTAGGGAAGGTGTCCGCGTGGAAGAATTTTACCTTGTGAAGTCGGACGAATCGCTGCTTGACGAAATCCGAGCCTACCGGGACGCTTTTGTGTCTGCGGGTGATCCGATGCACGGCACCGGGCCGCTGCGCCGCATGGAGAATCCCGCCGAATGGCTGCCATTCAACCGCGCGGCGGAGAACCCCGCCACCGTCCCGGCGGGCTTTGTGCCCTCGGATCAGTTCGCCTGGGTGCGCGCTTCCGACAGGAAGATCGTGGGCATGATACAACTGCGGCGGGAACTGAACGACCTGCTTCGGCAATCCGGCGGCCACATCGGCTATTCGGTGCGCCCCGACGAGCGGCGCAGGGGCTACGCCAAGCGGATGCTGGCCGATTGCCTTTCCGTCTGCCGGGGCTACAAACTGGAGCGGGTACTCGTCACCTGCCGGACGGACAACGAAGCCAGCCGGCGCACCATCCTCGCAAACGGCGGGGTGTACGAAAACACCGTTCGCTGCGATGACGGCGCGGCTTACGAGCGGTACTGGATCGCGCTGTGACGCGCTTACCGGAAGGAGGGCGAAAGATGACCGAAAAACCATATGACGCCGACATCGAGGCCATTCTGGCGCGGCGGCACGACAACGGGGCGGACTTCTGGGCCACCCCGGACGGTCGGCTTATGAAGGGCAGCCCTTTTACCACACTGGACTGCGCGGTGATGCTCCCCTGCCTCGGCATGCGCCTGAACGACCCCGTACTCCGGGACACCGCCGAATTGATCTTTTCCAAGCAGCGCGCAGACGGCCGCTTCAAGGTGTACCCGAACGGCTCGATCTACCCCTGTCAAACCATTAACGCAGCCCGCGCCCTCTGCCACCTGGGATACGCCGGGGATGCGCGGCTTCAGAAGACGTTCGATCATCTCCTCGAAATTCAGCATGAAGACGGCGGCTGGCGCTGCCAGAAGTTTTTCTTCGGGCGAGGGCCGGAGACGCTCTCCTCAAACCCCGGCCCGACGCTTTCAGCGCTGGACGCCCTCCGCTTCACGCCAGCCTTCAATCAAAGCGCGGCGCTGAACCGGGCGGTGGAGTTCCTTTTACGCCACTGGGAGACCCGCGCGCCCCTCGGCCCCTGCCATTACGGCATCGGCTCATTGTTCATGCAGGTGTCGTTCCCGTTCTTGACCTACAACCTCTTTCACTACGTGCACACGCTTTCCTTCTACGACGCCGCCAAGTGCGATCCACGCTTTCAGGAAGCGCTGCGGGCGCTTCAGGGAAAGCTCATAGGAGGGCAGGTCGTGGTGGAAAGGCCGAACGCAAAGCTCCAGAACCTTGTATGCTGCAAAAAGGGGCAGCCCTCCGCCCTTGCGACCAAGGCCTACCGGGAGATTCTTGAAAACATCGGGGAAGGCGGAGAAGCCTCGTGAAGACGCTGATCCTGAACGGCTCCCCACGGCCGGACGGCGACGTGGCCGCGCTGATCGCGGCGCTGAGAGGCTCGCTGTCCGGCGAGGTCATGGAACTCGCCCCGGAGGGCATCTCCGGCTGCACCGACTGCCGCTGCTGTTGGCAGCAAGTGGGTTGCGCCATCAAAGACGGCATGCAGGCGGCATACCCCTTCTACGAAGCCTGTGACAATCTCATCCTCGCGTCGCCGGTCTGGTTCTCGACCTTGAGCGGCCCGCTTCTGAACCTTGCGGGTCGGCTGGGGCAGCCCTACTTCGCCGCGCGCAGATTCCGGGGTGAAAGCCCTGCCATCCGGCCGAAGCGCGGCGCGATCCTGCTGGCTGCGGGCAATGAAAAGGGCGGCGCGGAGGGCGCGGCGCAAACCGCCCGCTTCATCCTGAAGTGCCTCGGCGCAACGGAGGTCGCCCGTGCCTTCTCCCTCATGACGGACGAACGCCCGGCGGCATCGGACGAGGAGGCGCTCCAAAGCGCGCGGGCCGTGGGATTTTGCCTGTCCGCGCCCCCGGCCTGATCGCAACCGGAAATTGCCCAAAACCTGCTCGAAGGGTGGACACATCCGTCTTTTACAACCACAGGTTGCAAAAACTCTTCCAAGGGTTGGTGGCGCGGCGGGCGGCGTTTTGGTATGCTACCGCCGAGGAGGGATGGAACATGAAAATTGATCAAAGGCTTTCGCAGCTCCGGCGCAGCCGCGCGCTGTCGCAGGAGGCGCTGGCGGACGCGCTGGGTGTATCCCGGCAGGCGGTAGGCAAGTGGGAGAGCGGCCAAGCGGTTCCGGAAATCGGAAAACTCGTAGAAATCTGCGACTTCTTCGCCGTGACGCTGGACACCCTCGTCCGTGATGCGCCCTGCGCGAAGGGCATCGCGCCCGCCGCTGGCCTGGCGCGAGCGGCGCTCGTCCCGTTCCTGATCCGTGCCAAGCGGGCCTGTTACGCCGGCCACGGCGGCGAACAGGCGCCCACGCGGCCTGAATCCCACGACCTCGCCTACGCCGAGGGTGACTTGTTCTACCACGACACTTACCTGGGCGGCGAGAAGTTTGCCGGCGAGGAGGCGCTGTGGCATGGCGGCAGGCCGGTTTGGAGCATGAATTACGCGGGCAGAACCCTCGCCCCAGGCTTCAGCGGAGATTTTCTGAAAGAAGCCCTCGCCGCTGTGCCGGAGGATCGCCCATTCCGGGGCCCAGCGCTCTACGCGCGGGGCGCGTCCAGCTACCATTGCCTTGTAAACGGCGAATTCGATTGGTTCGAAGGCTATGAAGAAATCTTCTCGGAAGGCGACAAGGTGTTTGAGTGCCGCTTCCACGGCGGCGCGATTCTGTAGCGGTGCGTTCAAACCGTCCGCCGTGTGTTATAATGAATCCGGGATTCACCTTAAAAGGCCGGAGGCGGGCGGCATGGATCAGGCTTTACTCCTCAGGGACTATATCGAGTCATCGGAAAGCGCGGTCTTCTTCGGCGGCGCGGGGGTATCCACGGAGAGCGGCATCCCCGATTTTCGCAGTGCGGACGGCCTGTACAGCCAGAAGTACGCGTACCCG
>JAEZTD010000119.1 GCA_023443705.1 Bacillota bacterium
CTCGAGGGCTTCTCAAACGGCGCGGTCGGCATGACCACGAACCCCTTCCTGGTTCACCAGACGCTGTCTCAGGACCCGGACTTCTGGCGGGAACGGCTCGCCGCGGTCCCCAAGGGCCTGAAGGGCGACGAAAAGGTCGAGGCGCTGGCGAAAGTCGTCACCACCTACTACGCCAAGGAAGTCGAGTCTTATTACAACCTCGAAAAGGGCACGGGCTTCGTATGCGCGCAGACCAACCCCAACCGCACCGGCGACGCCCGCTACATGGTCGATCAGGCTGAGCGGCTGGCTTCCTGGGCAAAAAACCTCTGCGTGAAACTGCCTGCCACCCGCGCAGGCATCGAAGCCTATGAAGAATGCGTTGCCCGCGGCTATAACGTGGCCGCGACTGTCAGCTTCACCGTGCCGCAGGTGCTGGCCGTTGCCGAAGCCCGCGAAAGGGGCAAAAAGCGCGCCATCGCCAACGGCGTCAAGCCCGGTCTGGGCATCGCAGTCATGATGGTGGGCCGCCTGGACGACTACCTGCGCGACGTCGCCCACGACTCCGCGCCCCACGTCAAGGAGAGCGACATCATTCAGGCCGGCACTGCGTGCATCAAGCGCGCCTACGGGATTTTCAACGAGCGCGGCTGGGACACCTTCCTGATGCCCGCCGGCTGCCGTGGTGCAAACCACATCGTGGACCTCGCGGGCGCCCGGATGATCATGTCCATCGCGCCCAAGATCGCGGAACTGCTTCTGAACGTGACTGCGTTCGAAGCGCGCATCGACGCCCCGGTGGATCAGGAAATTATCGAAAGGCTCATGACCATGCCGGAGTTCCGCAAGGCTTACGAGCCGGACGGTATGAGACCTCAGGATTTCATCACCTTCGGCTCCACCAACCGCACCACCGATCAGTTCATCAACGATGGATGGAACCCCATCCTGAACATGACCTATTAACCATTGATGGGATTTTGTCCAAAACGGCGACGCGAGGACGAAAGAATGTGGATTTGGTGAAAGGAGCAAGCCGATTTGAATTACCTGGAGTGGCTGAACAAGTGCACCCCGACCGCCTGGTGGCATGATTCAGGGAGCCCGGACGAGATTGACCTGGCCATCCGGCGCGGCGCCACCGGCGTCACCACCAACCCCGTTTTGACCTTCCGCTCCTTCCAGAACCAGCCGGATTTCTGGCTGCCCAAGGTAGAAGCGCTGGGCGATGACTTTGAGCCCGAGGCGCGGGCGGAGGCGCTTCTTAAACTGGTCGCCACCTACGCTGCGGAAAAGGTACGCCCCATCTACGAGGCGACCGGCGGCGCGAAAGGCTACGCGCTGGGTCAACTCAACCCAGGCCGCGCGGGCGACGCCGAGGGGATGCTCGCGCAGGCGCGCAGGGTGCGCTCCTGGAGTGAGAACATCGCCGTGAAACTTCCGACGACCGCCGCGGGCGTGGAGGTCATCGAGTACCTGGCCGCGGAAGGCATCCCGATCTGCGCGACGATCAACGTCTCCGTCGCACAGGCGATCGCCGTGGCCGAAGCCTACAAAAAGGGCAGCGAAAAGGCCATCCAAAACGGGATTAAGCCACCGCTCTGCATTGTGGTGCAGCAGGTAGGGCGTCTCGACGACTACCTGCGCGACGTGGCGATGGACATGAAGCTGGGGCTGAGCGAGGAAGTCATCACCATGGCGGGCCTCGCGGTCGCCAAGCGCACCTACAAGCTCTTCGAGGCGATGGGCACCCCCTGCGTCATCATGCCCGCGGGCCTTCGCGGCGCGTACCACGTGACCGAGATGGCCGGAGGCCGGGTGATCTACACGATCAACACCCGCGTGCAGGACATGATCCTCGCCGCCGATCCGGAGCAGAAACCGGGGATCGACAACCCCGTGGACCCGAAGGTGATCGAGCAGCTCATGCGCATCCCGGAATTCGTCCGCGCCTACGAGCCGGACGGCATGAAGCCTCGGGAGTTCATCACCTACGGCGTAACGCAGAAGCTGCTCTCGCAGTTCAACGAAACAGGCTGGGCGCCGCTGGAGACATACCTGTCGAAGCGCGCGTCGTCCAGATGGATTTGACCAAGTTCCCCCACGACCGCTGAAAGGAGAAATCTCACCATGAAAATCGGATTCATTGGCCTGGGCATCATGGGCAAGCCCATGGCGCGCAACCTCATGAAGGCGGGGCACGAGCTTGTCGTCTTCGACGTATTCAAGGCGAACGTGGACCTTCTGGTTTCGGAGGGCGCTTTAGCTGCGGCCTCGTCCAAGGAAGTCGCCGAAAACTGTGACACCATCATCACGATGGTGCCTAACGGCCCACAGGTCCTCGAAGTCGTATTGGGTGAAAACGGCGTGCTCGAGGGCGCGAAGCCCGGCGCCACCGTCATCGACATGAGCTCCATCGCGCCGCAGGTCTCCCAGGAAGTGTGCGCCGCCTGCAAGGCAAAGGGCGTCAACATGATCGACGCGCCGGTATCCGGCGGCGAGCCCAAGGCCATCGACGGCACGCTGTCCATCATGGTCGGCGGCGACGAGAAGGTGTTCGAAGAGTACAAGGACCTCCTGCTGGTCATGGGCGCGAGCGCGGTGTGGTGCGGCGAGATCGGCGCGGGCAATACCACAAAGCTCGCCAACCAGATCATCGTGGCGCTCAACATCGCGGCACTCTCTGAGGCGATGCTCCTGGCCTCCCGGGCGGGCGTCGATCCGGAGAAGGTTTTTCAGGCCATCAAGGGCGGCCTCGCGGGTTCCACCGTCATGAACGCCAAGGCCCCTATGATCCTCTCGCGCAACTTCAAGCCCGGCTTCAAGATCGACCTGCACATCAAGGACCTCAATAACGCTTTGTCCGCCGGTCACGCCGTCGGCTCCCCGCTGCCGCTGACCGCGCAGGTCATGGAAATGATGCAGACGCTGCACCACGACGGCTGCGGACAGGACGACCACAGCGCCCTCGCGAAGTACTACGAAAAAATCTCCGGCGCGAAAATCGCCGAGTAAACCTGTTTCGTTCCCCACCGTTACAAGTTTTATAGAGCTATCTATAAAATACAAGGAGGAAAGATCATGAAAAGGTTCTTCGCGGTTCTCCTGACCCTGGTGCTCCTTTTGACCTCGTCCCTGGCGCTGGCGGAAGATTACGCCTACACGATCGGCCACTACGGCGGATTCACCGGTGCGGTCGCCACCGCGGGCTCCAACGGCCGCGACGGCATCCTGCTGGCCATCAAGCTCTGGAATGAAAAGGGCGGCGTGCTGGGCGGCAAGATCGGCATCGAGCTCTATGACGACGGCTCCACCACCGAAGGCGCGGTGAAGGGCGTTTCCTACCTTCTGGACCAGGTGGGCGTGGACGGCCTCGTCGGCTCCCAGCTCTCCGGCAATATCCAGGCCACCGGCGACCTCGTCGAGGCCTACCAGATCCCCGAAGTCGCCACCGGCATGAACCCCGCGTGGCTGCAAAAGGGCTGGAAGTACCTGTTCCGCGCCCTGCCCAACTCGGCGGGCGGCGCCAAGCCCCTGGTCGACGCGATGGAAACCCTGAAGAGCGACAAGGTCGCCTCTCTGGTCTATCAGGATGACGGAAACATCTCCGCCTACAACCAGGTCAAGACCGAGATCGAATCCCGCGCCACCGTGAAGCTCATCGACGAGCAGCAGGCGATGGTCGGCGAAACCGACTGGACCGGCGCGCTGTCCGCGATCGTCAACGCCAAGCCCAACGGCGTCATCATCTTCGCGCAGGCCGAGCAGGGCAGCCTGATGGTCAAGCAGCTCAGGAACCTGGGCTACACCGGCTACA
>JAEZTD010000338.1 GCA_023443705.1 Bacillota bacterium
TGCCGACCAGGAGCGTCTCCGGTTCGATATAAATGGTCATGCCCTCGAGCACGCGCTCAAGGAGCCGCGCCCGGCGTACCGCGAGCGGCTCCGCGCGGTGTTCGCGCTCCGATTCGGTGGCGAGGACCGCCCGCTCGGCGCATACGCGAGGCTGTATGGACAGCATCTTTTCCCGGTAGGCCGCCATGCGCGGGGTCAGTTTTCCAAATTCGCTCATGATTTTCACCTCAAAAGCTCCATCGCACCGACGATGCCGAAGTCCTCGGTCAGCTCGGCGTTTTTAAAGTAGACGGGCAGGTCGCTTTGATTGTAGGCGTCAAACTGCGCCCGCACGGCGGGGAACAGACGATCGCCGAATTTCAGAAGCCCGCCGCCGAACACGAAGCAGTTGATGTTGAAGGTCACGTAGAGATTGTAGAGCCACACGGCCATGTACTTTGCCATCTGCGCGACGAGCTGCCTTGAAAGCGGGTCGCCCAGGTCGTAGCCGGTCAGGATGTGCTGGGCGGTGATCCTGTCCGCGCCGCCGGCGAGTTCCGCCAGCGCGGTTTTTCCGCCCTCCGCGATCCGCTTCTGGGCGTGCTTCGCGATCATTGAGCCGGACACGTAGCTCATCATGCAGCCTCGGTTTCCGCAGCCGCACAGTATCCCCTCGCCCGGCGTGATGATGGCGTGGCCCGTCTCGCCCGCCCAGCCGTAGCTGCCCCGAAAGAGCCTGCCATCAATGACGACCGCCGAGGAGATGCCGGTGGAGACCGGGCAGTACAGCATGTTCATAAACCCTCGCCCCGCGCCGTGTCGGTGTTCGGCCAGCGCCGCGGCCTGGGCGTCGTTGGCCAGCGCGACGGGAAGCCCGAGCTTTTTAGAGAGGTAATCCCGCGCGGGAAAATCGTTCAGGCAGGTGAGGTTGACGGTCTTGACGATGCGCCCCTCGTCATACTTCACGTAGGAAGGAACGCCGACGCCGACGCCGGACAGATTTTCCCGGCCAATCCCATTTTCCCGGGCGAGGGAGAGCGCTTTTTCCGCGATGCGGTCAAAAAACGGCTCCGGCGGACAGGTGGCGTCCGACGGCGCGGAATGCTTTGCGACCAGCCGCGCATCCCCGTCAAAAAGTCCGTATGCGATCTTGGTGCCGCCCACGTCGATCCCGATGGAGTAACTGCCCATGCGACCGCCCCCTCTACGCTGTGATGATTTCTACGCCATGACCGGTCAGGATGCCGCGGGTCTCCTCGGGAATGCCGCGGTCGGTGAACACCTGGGCGACCTCCGAAAACGCCACCTGGGGAACCACGCCCTGCCGGGTAAATTTGGATGAATCCGTCAAAACGGCCGCGTGCCGTGCCTGGGAGAGCATCGCGCGCACCGCCTCGGTGCGCATCATATCCCCGCCCATAAAGCCGAACCGCGGCGAAAAGCCGTCGGTCCCGATGAAGAGCTTATCGACAAAGAACGACTGCGCGCACATCTTTGTCAGCGGCCCTACCATCACCTGGCTGGCGCTCTGGTAATCGCCGCCCATTAGCACCACCCGCGCCCGGGAGGCGCGCACATGGCCCGCGATGAACGCGGAGTTGGTGACGATCGTCACGTCCCGCACTTCGGCGGCAAGAATCCCGGCCAACAGCGCGCAGCAGGAGCCGGATTCGATCATCACCGTTTCACCCGGAGAAACCCGCGACGCCGCTGCCTGCGCGATGCGCTTTTTTTCGTCGTAATGGTAGGCGAGGCGGGCGGCCACGTCGTCCACCGAGCCAATGGACGCGAAGCCGTGGGCGCGGCGGACGAGCCCTTCCGCCTCCAGCGCCTTCAAATCCTTGCGTGCCGTCACCTGCGAAACGCCCAGCGCCTCCGCCAGCGTCGTTACCTCCATGCGCCCGTCCCGCGAGAGCGCGTCCAGGATGCGCTTGTGCCGCTCGATCATCCGATCCCCTCCGTCCCTCCAGATTATAGCAAAAGGGCATTGCGTATGTCAATGAAATTGGTTTCGAACGAAAGTAAAATTGATTGCGAAAACATCGCCCCGCTTTACAACCTGGGTTTGCGCGTGGTATAGTGAGCGGCAGGGAGGGGAAAGCATGGCCGAGGGCACTGTGTTCAACATTCAGCGGGTCAGCCTGCACGACGGGCCGGGCATCCGGACGGTGGTATTCCTGAAGGGCTGCCCGCTTCGGTGCCTTTGGTGCGCCAACCCGGAGAGCCAATCACCCGCGTGCGAGACGGCGTCCGACGGAACCGCCTACGGCGAGCACCTGTCGGACGAGGCGGTCTGGCGGGTGGTCGAGCGAGATCTTCCCTTTTACGAGGAGTCCGGCGGCGGGTTGACGCTTTCGGGCGGCGAGCCGCTGACACAGCCGGATTTCGCGCTTTCGCTGCTTGAACGCGCAAAGGCCGCGGGGCTTCACACCGCCGTCGAGACAACGGGCTTCGCGCCGCTTTCGGAAATCTCGCGGCTGATTCCGTACACAGACCTTTGGCTCTACGACGTGAAGCACCATGACGGTGCGGCGCACCGCGCCGGTACGGGTGTGGACATCGCGCAAATCTTGGAAAACCTGAAAGCCCTCGCCACCTCCGGTACAGAGGTTGTGGCGCGCATTCCGGTCATTCCGGGGTTTAACGATTCGCTGAAGGACGCGAGGGCGCTCGCGTCTACCCTTGTGGACGCGGGCGTGGGCCGCGCGGACATTCTGCCGTTTCATCAGATGGGGGAGAAGAAGTACCAAACACTGGGCATGGCGTATGCGCTCTCAGGCGAAAAAACCTTGCGTTCCGAGGTGCTCTCGCCCTATCAGGCGGAATTCCTGGCCCGCGGCATCGACGCCCGTATGTAAGGATTTCCATTCAAAACATACTTGACTTTACCGGAACATGCTTCTTTCCGGAAACGTTTCCTGCTATTCTGTTTCCGAAGAAAGCGCGGCTTTTACGCGCGAAGACGGAGGATGGCATGGCTGTGAAATGGGCGCTGGTCGGCTATGGCGGAATGGGCGCGTGGCATGTGGAGAAGCTGCGCACGCTGCCAGAATTTGAAATCGCGGGTATCTACGACATAAATCCCGAGCGGGCAAAGGCGGCGCAAGCGGACGGGTTGAAGGCCTATGAATCCCTCGACGCGCTTTTCGAGAACGATGGCGTGGAACTCGTGACCCTTGCGATCCCGAACGACCTGCACATGGACGTCGCGATCCGGGCAATGCAGGCCGGAAAGCACGTGGTCTCGGAAAAGCCGGTGGCGCTCTCGAGCCGCGAACTGCAGCGGATGATCGACGCCTCCCGCGACACGGGCAAACTCTTCACCGTCCACCAGAACCGCCGCTGGGACGAGGACTTTTTGATCGTCAAAAAACTCTTCCAAGAGGGGGCGCTGGGCCGGACGTTCAACATTGAGTCCCGCGTACACGGCTCCCGCGGCGTGCCGGGCGACTGGCGGAACACCTTCCGGCAGGGCGGCGGCATGGTGCTCGACTGGGGCGTACACCTGATCGACCAGATGCTCCAGATGGTGGACGAGGACGTAGTCTCCATCTTTGCCACCGTATCCCACGTGACCAACGACGAGGTGGACGACGGTTTCAAGGCGATCTTTACCTTCGCGGGTGGTCTCACCTTCCACGTGGAGGTCGGCACGAGCAATTTCGTAAGCCTCCCGCGCTGGTACGTGCAAGGGGAGAACGGCACCGCCATCGTCGAGGACTGGTCGCCCGCGGGCAGGATCGTCATGGTCAGCGACTGGGAGAAGCGCGACGCCGTGCCGGTGGTGACCGCCGCCGGGCTGACCAAGACCATGGCGCCCCGCACCGAGGAGACCATCAAAACCTACCCGCTGCCCAGGGTGGAATCAGACGTCCGGGACTTCTACCGAAACGTGCTTCGCGCCATCCGGGGCGAGGAGAAGCAACTCGTCACCCATGCGCAATTGATGCGCGTGATGCGGCTGATGGAGGCCGTGTTCCGCTCTGCGGAGATGAACGAGGTCGTTCACACAAGAATTTGAGTGGCTGAAACACTCGCGTTGCCTACGCTCAAAACAAGAAGCCCGCGCTGAACGGCGCGGGCTCAGACCATCAACAAAGTCTCCGTAGAAGTTTCAATCGTTCCCGGCGGCGTGTACGCCGGGAACGGGATAGCGCCACCAGTGCGCACACTGGTGGCGCTATCCACTCCTTTGGTCAGTGCGCCGCCCTGAAATCCTTGAGGATTTCAGGCGCACGCGGGATTTCTTCCTTCGCATCGAAAAATCCGTAGGGTTTTTCGATGCCTTGAGCCCGCGCTGAACGGCGCGGGCTTCTTGTTGCATGGATGCGGGGTTACTTGGCCGAATCCACCGGCTGTTTCGTGATCCGGTAGCCGAAGAAGGTGATGACCGCCGCCGCGAGGAACGCGGCAACCTGGGTGTAGAAGGGGATCTTCGCGCCAAACTCATAGGCGAAGCCGGAGAGCAGCGGGCCGAAGATCATGCCGAGGAAGCGGGCGGAGTAGAACAGGCCGCTTAGCAGGCCGATGTCGCCGTGACGCCCCTCGGTGGTGAGCGCCTGCTGGATCGGGATGTGCAGCGCGCTGACGAGGAAGAACACCGCACTCACCGCAAAGAACAGCCCGACCGTCGGCATGACGGTCGCCAGCGTCAGAAACGCCGCGCTCAGGACAAGGATCACCGGCAGCGCTTTGTGCGCGTCGAACTTTTTCATGATCCAGCGGTTGATGAACAGATTGGCCGCGAGGCCGATCAGCCCCGAGGCCGCTTTGATGATGCCGTTGGCGGAGGAGGCGAAGCCCAGCTCCCGCTTCATGTAATAATTGAGCGCGTTGTCATAGCCGTAGTTGGCAAAATTGGACAGCGCTACGCCCAGCAGGAACAGAAGCGCCGGAAGCGTCATCATCTGCGCCATTTGGCGCATCGAGAGCCGCTTTGTCGTGGCGCCGGCCCGCGGCGCGTCACCCTCCATGCGCCTGAGCATCGCGTAAACCAGAACGGCCGCTCCGAGGAGTACCGCCGTCTGCATGTAGAAAACGGGAAGCACGCCCCAAAGCCCAATCATCCCGCCGGCGAAGTAGCCCAGCGCGGCGGATACGCCCACCATCGCCGCGTAGTAGGAGAGGTGCGCACCCCGCTCCTTGGGGTCGGAAAAGTCCACGATCAGCGCCATCAGGCACACAGAGGTGCCGCTGGTGAAGCAGCCCGCGATCAGCCGCGCGATGAGCATCTGTGGGAGCGTGTGAGAGAGGCCGAAGGCCAGCTGCGCCAGCGCGTAGCCGACAAGGCTCACCAGCATCACCATCGAGCGGCTCTTTTTGTCGCTCATGCGCCCCCAGAAGGTGCTGAATATGAAGCTGCCCAGCGACATCGTGGCAAACAAAAGGCCGAAGGCGTAGTCCGGAAGGTGATTGTCCAGGATCAGCGTGGGCGTCACCGGGTGGATGAAATTTGCGCCAAAATTGTAGAGAAAGGCGATCAACTGAAGGCGTACAAAGGGTTTGAGCTTCAAGAGTTTTCATCTCCAGTATATCAATGCATCCATTATTCACCCGTTCCGCGACGATTGTCAAGGCGGCTTCGGTGGTTTTGTGGTGGACCCGGGTGCCGAAGCGGCGCTGCGCGCGTCAGATCAAGCGGTATTCGCCGCTGATCCGGACGGTGCCGCTTCCGCCAAACAGTACCTTGCCTGCGCCCCCTTCGTCCCGTAGGAAGCGCAGCTTGACGATGTTCGGCTGGGCTTCGGAGCCGTTCTGCTCGATTGTGAGGGCTTCCGCGCTCCAGCCGTGGTGTTTCATCAGATAAAAGCCAAATGCCGCGTTGCCCGATCCTGTGGCCGGATCCTCCAGATAGCCAAAAGTCGGGGCGAAGACGCGGGTGCGAAAGCCGCTGCCGGGCAGCGAGGTTTCCTTCGAATAAACGGTGATGATGTCGATGTTGTGCATAAAGCAGAAGGCTTTCAGGCGCTCAAACTCCGGCGCGAGGGAGAGAATTTCCTCAAGGCCCGCGGTGGGCACGATCAATGTCTCCAATCCGGCGTTGGCGACGACCGCCGGATGGTCCGCCCGCAGGCCGTTTACGCCGACGCCCAGCGCCTCGCAAATGTCTGACACCGGGATGGCGTCGCTTCGGAAGACCGGGTCGGGCGCTTCGATGAAGACAGCGTCCTCCTCCCGGATCCGGTTGTGTGCCCGAAGCGTCCCCTTGCTGGTTTCAAAGGGCAAGAGATCCCTCGCCATGAGGTCGGCGCGGCTGCGGACGAGGTCGTAGAGGATGGCGATTGTCGCGTGACCGCAGAAGGCCACTTCGCGTTCCGAGGAATAGAATTTTAGGCCGAAGCCGTCCTCAAACGGATGCAGGAAACCGACCTCACTGACAAAACCTTTGAGCTCCAGCGCAATGCGCTGCATCTCGTCCGGGGTGATGTCCTCCGGAGCGTCCAAGTAGATTGCGCCTGCCGGGTTCCCGGTTGAGCCGCCTGCGGCAAAGGCGTCGATCTTCTTAAAGGGAAAAGTTCTCATCAGGGCTCCTTTCTGCGCAAGCACACGCAAAGCGGTACGAAGATAGGAAACCGGCCCGCGGTTTTGCCGCGGGCCGTGTGGATTGAACGGAGGTTATTCGTCTTCTTCCTCTTCGGGAAGGTCGGCGTCGTGGAACACGCTCTGTACATCGTCGTAGTCTTCCAGCGCGTCGATGAGCTTGTTGATGCGAAGCGCCAATTCCGGGTCGGTGATCTTGGTGGTGGTGGCGGGCACCATTTCCCGCTCGGCGGACAGAAACACGCAGCCGGCGGCCTCGAGCTTGTCGCGCACGTTGGAGAAATCGTTAGGGTCGGTGTAGATGACCGCGACGCCGTCGCCAGACTCTACGTCCGCCGCGCCCGCGTCCAGCGCCAGAATCATCAGTTCGTCCTCGTCCAGATTCTTGGCGTTGTCGATCTCAATGACACCCTTGCGCTCGAACTTCCAGCCGACGCAGCCGTTGGCGCCCAGCGACCCGCCATGCTTGTCAAACAGGTGACGCACTTCCGAAGCGGTGCGGTTCAGGTTGTCGGTCACACATTCGACGATGAACGCCACCCCGCCTGCGCCGTATCCTTCATAGGTGATCTCCTTGTAGGAGGCGGAGTCGCCCTCGCCCGACGCTTTTTTGATCGAGCGCGCGATGTTGTCGTTTGGCATATTGACAGCTTTGGCCTTGGCAATGACGTCCCGCAGTTTGCCGTTGACGGTGGGGTCCGCGCTGCCGCCCTCGCGGACGGCGATGGCAATTTCACGGCCGATCTTGGTGAATATCTTGCCGCGCTGCGCGTCGGTCTTTTCCTTCTTATGCTTGATGGTCGACCACTTGTTGTGTCCAGACATGCGTTCGCCCCCTGAAAATGTATGCTGAAATATTGTATCATCCCGTATGCATTCTGTCAAAGCCCGAACGCTGTCCCGATGTTATTTCTCCTGTAGGAAAGCCTTGTACTTTTCGTATGCTACGCTTACAAGTGCCTTGTCCTGGCTGTAGGTAATGAGTTCTATGCCCTTGTCGATGGGGTAGTAGTCCCCGTCTGTAAACCCCTGTTCAAAAGCGATTCGGTATTCCGCAGAATCCGCCTGCATGACGTACCAAGTGATCTTGTTGCACACCGGTTGACGGCGGGTGATGGAATAGAATTCGTAGCTGGTTTCACCGGCGGAGGAGACGATGTTGGCCTTGATGCCCGCTTCTTTGAAAACGCGGTCGAGCGCAACGTCGCTTGGAAGCTGCCTGTCACGGATGACGCCCTTG
>JAEZTD010000124.1 GCA_023443705.1 Bacillota bacterium
CTACGTTTACAACGTCTGCGACCACGAGGAATGCTACCGGGAGGTCGGCTCCCAGGCGGTGGCCTACACCACCGGCGTGCCCGCGATGATCGGCGCGATGATGGTGATGAGCGGCGCGTGGCAGAAGCCCGGCGTCCATAATATGGAAGACTTCGACCCCGACCCGTTCATGGACGCGCTGAACAAGTGGGGCCTGCCCTGGCAGGTGGATGAAAACCCCGTTCTGGTGGACTGACCCGTGGTGCGCAGTGACCTGCCCACGCCCTGCTATGTTGTCAGCGAAGCGGCGCTCAAGCGGAATCTCGAGATTCTGAAGGGCGTTTCAGACCGGACGGGCGCGAGAATTCTTCTGGCGCAGAAGGCGTTTTCGATGTTTGCGGCGTACCCCCTGATCGGGCGGTACCTACACGGCGCGGCCTCCAGCGGCCTTTTTGAGGCGCGCCTCGCCAAAAACCACATGCGGGGGGAGAACCACACCTTCTCCCCCGCCTTCCGGGATTCGGAGTTTGATGAGATCGCCCGCATCTCCGGCCACATCGTGTTCAATTCCCTCGGCCAATTCCGTCGGTTCGGCGCGCGGGCGCTTTCTGCGGGGGCGCAGGTGGGCCTTCGGATCAACCCCGGACGCTCGACGCAGGAGCACGCCATCTACGACCCCTGCGCGCCCGGCTCGCGCCTGGGCATCCCGTGGACGGAAGACCTGCCGCCGCTGCCGGAGGGCGTCACCGGGCTTCACTTCCACACGCTGTGCGAGCAGGATGCGGACGCGCTGGAGGAGACGCTGGACGCGGTCGCGGAAAAGTTTGAGCCCTGGCTCCGGCGGGCAAAATGGATCAATTTCGGCGGCGGGCACCACATCACGCGGAAAGATTACGACATCCCGCGGCTTGAAAAATGCATCCGGAGGATGCAAGCGGAATACGGCCTTCGGGTGTATCTGGAGCCGGGAGAAGCGGTGGCCTTAAACGCCGGGATACTGATCGCCGAAGTTCTGGACATAGTGCAAAATAACGGCGTCGACATCGCCATTTTGGACGCCTCCGCCGCCTGCCACATGCCGGACGTGATCGAAATGCCCTACCGCCCGCCGCTTCAGGAGCCGGGCGAGCCCCATGATTTTTCAGAGGGATTGGTTCCGGCGGGTCAGCCGGGGGAAAAGCCGTATACCTACCGGCTGGCGGGGCCCACCTGCCTCGCCGGGGACGTGATCGGCGACTATTCCTTTGACGCGCCCCTCGCGCCGGGAATGCGGCTGGAGTTTTGCGACATGGCCATCTATACCATGGTCAAGAACAACACCTTCAACGGCATGCCGCTGCCCGCCATCTGCTGGGAGGACGAAACGGGCGGCTGCCGCGTCGTTAAGCGCTTCGGCTACGGGGACTTTGAGGGAAGGCTAACCTGACGGTTGCACTGAAATCTCCTGCGGATCTTTCAGCGCGTGGGTTATCTGCGCTCGCCTGAAACCCTTTGGGTTTCGGGCGGCTCGCTGACTTGAGGAATCGTTTCTTCCGCCAGTAAAGCGCACTGGTTGCAGAAACCGTTCCCAGCGCACAGGCCGCCGGGGGCGATTGAACCTCTGCGTAGGTTTTTTCATCTCCAGCGGACATCTTGGCATTTCTTTGGCGGTTTTTGGGCGCGTCCCGTTTACGGGGGCGCGCTCTTTCTGGTATCATGGAAAATGTAGAAACGAAGGAGGTACTTTCCATGAGCCAGCCCAACGTCCATAGAATGCCGCAGCGCGGGCCGCGGCTTACGCTGATCCTCATCGCCGTCGCGGTGGTGGTCCTGATCGTGGTGGTGGTGGCGCTCGCGCCCTACACCGTCGTGCCCACCGGCCACACCGGCATCGTGACCACCTTCGGCCGCGTGGAGAGCTACACGCTTGCCGATGGCTTCCACCTGAAAAACCCCGTCCAGCAGATCATCATGATGGACAACCGCGCCCAGAAGGCCACCGTCTCGATGCAGGCCTTCTCCAGCGACATCCAGCAGGTGGACGTGGTATGCTCCGTCAACTACCGGGTGGACCGGGAGACCGCCCAGGACCTGTACCGAAACGTCGGCGTCAACTACTACCAGACGATCATGGAGCCCCGCATCAAGGAAGATGTGAAGGCCGTCTTCACCAAGTACTCCGCCGAGAACCTCGTGGGCGCGCGGGCGACGCTTTCCGAGCAGGTCAGGGAACGGCTCGCGTCGCTGATGAAGCAGAACGGCATTGACATCATCGCCGTGTCCATCGAGGACATTGACTTCACCGACGCGTTCACCAACGCCGTCGAGGACAAGCAGGTGGCCGAGCAAACAAAACTGCGCGTCGAGACCGAGCAGGCCCAGCAGGTGAGCGTGGAAAGGTCCGCCGCCGAGCGCCGAGTGATCGCCGCCAACGCCGAGGCCGAGGAGCGCGCCATCTTTGCCGAGGCCGACGCCAAGGTCGCCCGCGTTCAGGCCGACGCCGCCCGCTACGCCGGCGAACAGGAGGCAGCGAAGAACCAGGCCCTCGCCCAGTCGCTGACCGCGCCGTTCATCGAATACCTCAAGATCACCCGCTGGAACGGCAGCGTGCCCCAGGTGCAGTTGTCCGGCAGCGGTGCCTACCCGGTGATCGACATCACGCCGGAAGCGACGACCGCGCCGTAAGGCAACGCCGGGCAATGAAAACCTGCGGACGCATCCTTTGATTGCAAGGGCTCGGGCTGGTTTCCGGAGACGCTGACGTGCTTCCGGGCGACGGATTAACCAAGTGTATTGTTTCTGCCACCAGCGTTCGCGCTGGTGGCAGAAATCGTTCCCGACGTACACGCCATCGGGAACGATTGAAGCCCACGGGGGAACGCCGGGAAAGGTTTCAGCGCCGAAGGACGCGGCTTTCGGGTGCCTTTCTCATGAATTCCGGGCGCTTCCGTCGTTGGGCTACGCCCCCGGAATGGTCGTGCCGATCACTGCGCCGCCGATCACAGAGACATACGGGCTCGCCGTGATCGGGCACGCGCCGGTGCAGCAGCCGATAAACCGGTAGGCCGCGTAGCCGACCGCGCCGCCGACCACCGCAAGCCTGATATGCATAAACCGCTTTTGTGTTTTGGATTTTGCTTGTCAGTTCAACACTTGATATGATATAATCAGGTTAAGAAATAATATACTAACGACAGGAAGTATATAAAATGAAATATAAAGGAACTTTGATTGCGGTTCATGACATGGAAAAAGCCAAGCAGTTTTATCGCTCCATATTGGGGTTGGAAGTGGTTATGGATGCAGGCGCAAATGTTGAGCTGACAGGCGGTGTCTTTCTCCAAACGGCTGATACTTGGACCAACTTTATTCATAAGCCTAAATCTGAAATCAATTTCAAGAACAATGCTGTGGAGTTATATTTTGAAACAGATGAAATGGATGGCTTTATTAAAAGATTGGAAATGCATCAGAATATAGTTTATCTTCATCCATTGGTAGAACATAGCTGGGGGCAGCGCGCAGTCCGCTTCTATGATATAGACAGCCATATCATTGAAGTGGCAGAAAATCTTACAATGGTAATCAAAAGATTCATACAATCTGGCCTCACAATAGAGCAGACGGCACAGCGTATGGAGGTTGATACCAATTACATTAAATCCGTTCTAGAAAAGCAATCGGAAAAATAAACAACAGACACAAAAACAACGATCCCCATGTAAGACGTTGGATTTTTCATATACCCTATCAGGGGATCCTGCTGGCGCTGCGCCTTAAGGCGCCAAGAAAGGCCCGCCAACCGCCTCATTGTTACTGGCTATCCCTTGAAGGGACGATATATTCCTTCATTGTCAACCAATCGCTGTGTTACACTGTGCATGTGGGAGCAGGCACTTCCTTTAGGTTGATTGTTGTCGCAATTCAATCATAACCGATCTGCCCGTCTCCCGCTCTTTTTTCTCATCTCAATCCTGATATTCGTAAACCGCCCCCTTGACGCAGAGGCGCTCCGTCGCATATAATACGCGTAAGATCAATCAGGGGGAGTGAAGGATGTCGGTTAGCTGCTAGGCAAAAAGGTACGCCAAGGCCTATGCTTTGCACAGGCTGTGTTTTCGTACCCCGCGCCGGCGGCCGCCGTGCCTCACGCCCGGAACAGGGGAGCCTTCAGGGCTTCCCGATGTTGACGCTTCGGGGTTCTCCCGCAAGTGCCGATATCTTCCGTCGCCATTTGAGGGCTGCGCGCGTCGCAGCCCTTTTGCTGTCCGCTCCGAACGCCCGGGACGGGCCGCCGCGCGCATATCCAACAGGTTGAATTTCAATGACAGGAATGAGCGCAATGTTTGAACAGGAATACCTGGAACTGATCGAATACCCGGCGATACTGGCCATGCTGGCAAATTTTACGCGGACGAAGGCCGCCCGGGAGCGGGCGGAGAACCTCTCGCCCATGACCGATGCGGGCGCGGTGGAGCGGGCGCAGGCGCTGACCGCCTCCGCCCGGAAGGTGTACGAGGCGATGGGCGAGCCGCCCATCCACGCCCTCGCCGGACTGGACGCGCTAAGCGACAAACTGCGGCTGGGGGACATCCTGACCCCGGCGGAGCTGATCGCGCTGGGCGAATTCTTGAACCACTGCCGCCTGCTCAAAAATTACCTGAAGCGCGCGGTGACGGTGGACGCCCTCGCGCCCGCGCTGGGGCTTAGCGTCGAGCCGCTGGACGACCTCCGCAAGGAGATCGAGCGATCGTTCCGGGGCGAGCGGCTGGACGATCGGGCCAGCCCCCGCCTCTTCGCGATCCGCTCCGGGATTGAGCGAACCGCCGCCCGGATCAAGGAGCGGCTCGCTTCGATGATGCGCGCCCACCCGGAATGGTATCAGGAGACGTTTTACGCCATGCGGGGCAGCCGCTACGCGCTGCCGGTCCGGCGGGAAGCGGCGAGAAACGTGCGCGGGCAGACGCTGGACGTGTCCGGCAGCGGGCAGACGCTGTTCATCGAGCCGGATGCGGTGGCTTCCCTCCGGGACGAGATCGACGCGCTGACGGTGGACGAGGCCAACGAGGAGATCCGCATCCTCGCGGAACTGAGCACTTTTGCCGCCGGGGCGCAGGACACAATCCGCGTAAGCCGCGAGAGCATGGAAAAGGTGGACTACGTGTTCGCCGCCGGCGCGCTGGCGAGCCGCATGAAGTGCGGCGCGGTGGGCCTCTCCCGCGGCTTTGAGCTGCGGCTAGAAAAAGCGCGCCACCCGCTTCTGGGCGAAGGCGCGGTGCCCCTCAGCCTGACGCTGGGCGGCAGAACCCGGGGCCTCGTCATCACCGGGCCCAACACCGGCGGCAAGACCGTCTCGATCAAGACGGTGGGGCTGATTTGCGCGATGGCGCTGTCCGGGCTTCAGGTTCCGGCGGAGCGCGCCGCGGTGCCGCTCCTCTCCGGCATTTACTGCGACATCGGCGACGGCCAGAGCGTCAGCCAGAACCTTTCGACATTCTCCGCCCACATGACGCGGGTGAGCCGCATCCTGACCGCCGCCGGGCCCCGCGCGCTGGTGCTGCTCGACGAGGTGGGCAGCGGCACCGACCCCCAGGAGGGCATGGGGCTGGCGGTGGCGATCCTCCGGGAGCTGGGCGAGATGAAGTGCCTTTTGATGGCCACCTCCCACTACCCGGAGCTCAAGCGGTTCGCCGCGGTCACACCGGGCTTTCTCAACGCGCGCATGACCTTCGACCGCGCCACGCTGTCGCCCACCTACCACCTGGAGCCGGGCGAGGCGGGTGAGAGCTGCGCGCTGGACATCGCCGCGCGGCTGGGCATGCCCCACCGGCTGATCGAAGCCGCCCGCGAGGCCGCCTACCCCGGCGGCGCGCCTGCCGTTTCTGCCGCTACGGTATTTGCGGAAGAAAAAATCCCAAAGCCGGAACCGGAACCCGAACCAGAGCCGCTGCCGGAACCCGCGCCGGAGCCTGTTCCCCTGCCCAAGGCGCAGATTTACGCCCCCGGCGACCGGGTGCGCGTGCCGTTCATGAACTGCTTCGCGACGGTCGTCCTGCCGCCCAACGCCCGGGGTGAAATGCTCCTGCGCGTCCGGGACAAGAACATTTCGGTCAGCGCCAAGCGGGTCGCGCCGTTTTTGAGCGGCGATGCGCTCTACCCCGGCGAGGACTACGACCTCGACATCGTGCTCGATACCTGGGAGAACCGCAAAAAGCGCAAGCAGGTTGCGAAAGGCAAGACCGGCATCAGCGTGGAAACGCGGCCGGGCGAGCGCTGAACCCAGGCTGTCAAAATACTGCGTCTTTTTATGCGAAGAGGAAGTCCTGCCTGCGCCTGAAATCCTCACGGATTTCCGGGCGGCGCACTGACCAAAGGAGTGGACAGCGCCACCAAGTTGCGCACTGGTGGCGCTGTCCCGTTCCCGGCGTACACGCCGCCGGGAACGATTGAATCCCTGCGGAGACTTTGCCCATGGTCTGACTCGCCCCCGGCTGGAGCGCCGGGGGCGAGTCATTGTAGACCCTGCGGTTTTTCCGGCGGCGCGGGCGCGAGGGTTGATTTTTAACCCACAATCCCTTAAAATGAATGGGATGTACATTCAAAGGAGCGCGCGCCATGCACTTGCCCTACGACGTGGTACTCTTCGACCTGGACGGCACGCTGACCC
>JAEZTD010000345.1 GCA_023443705.1 Bacillota bacterium
CGCGGTTCAAAACATGAAGAGGCTGGTCAAGGCCTTCTTCTTCTCGCTTTTCTTCTTGCTATCTACCGAATTTCAAACAACCACTCTCCGGCTAACACGGAAAGTGGCTGTTTGTTGATGGTCTGAATCGCCCGCTTGTATGTCAATACAAGCGGGCGATTCAGACCATCAACAAAGTCTCGGTAGGGTTTCAATCGTTCCCGGCGGCGTATACGCCGGGAACAGGATAGCGCCACCAGTCAAGCACACTGGTAGCGCTATCCGTATCTTTGGTCAGTGCGCCGCTCGGAAATCCGTGAGGATTTCAGGCGCACGAAGGACTTCCTCTTCGCATCAAAAAACCGCAAGGTTTTTTGATGCTTTGAGGCCCGGAGCGTTTGCTCCGGGCCTCAAAGCATCAATGACAGTATTATACCGCGGGCTGCCTTCTGGCGCACACCGCCAGCATGCCGCGCCCCACGTGGGCGGCGAGGGCGGGCCCCAGCGGCAGGATCTGATCGGCGAGGATGCCGGGGATCTCGCGCAGTTCGTCGAGCAGCTTGCGCGCGTCCGCCAGCGCACCCGAGTGGACGACCGCGAGTTCAAAGTTCCTGCCAGACGCGAAATCCGAAAGGATGCGCTTCACTGTCTGCACCGTGCGGCGCGCGCCGACGGCGGTGGCGCGGGGGTAGTACACGCCGTTTTCATCGCAGCCGATGATCGGTTTAATGTTCAGGAGTTTGCCCACCATGCCCGCCACGCGGCCGATGCGCCCGCCAGCGATCAGGTGTTCCAGCGTCGGCAGGTAGAACATGCAGTCCACATCCTCGCGGATTTTCGGAAGCGCCTGCTCCAATTCCTCAAACGAAGCGCCGGCGGCAAGCCGCTCCATCGCGCTCATCACGATGTAGCCCAGACCCATCGAAAGCACTTTCGTATCGAACACAAAGGTCTCAAATTCCTTGTGCTGCTGGCAGGCCAGCCGCACCATGTTGACCGTGCCGGAGAGCGCGCTGGACATCAGCACGAACCCGATGTGGGTAAAGCCCTTCTCCTTCAGCGCCGCCAGCAGTTCGTCCAGCTCGCCCGGGTCAGGCAGGCTGGTCTTGGCCGTCTCGCCTTTCTCCATCCGCTCGAGGATCTGCTCGGTGTCGATGTCGACGCCGGAACGGTACTCGCCGTCGTCAAGGCGCACGACCAGCGGAATCACGAACAGGTTCTCAAACTGCTTGACGTAGGTTTCCGGCAGGTCACATCCGCTGTCGGTGATCATGGCGATTTTCTGCATTCGTGCGAAGCCTCCAGACTGATTTCAGGTTCTCTTAGTATTGCACAATCCGGGCTTTCCGACAAGCACCCTACCGGCAATCTTGAGAATATTCCTCGAAAACATCTCAATTTCGCCTTAATTAATCCCCGCGCGCATAGATTTATGGCCGGGGGTGAGGCGATCGTGCGCCTTCTGGCAGGCTTTGTCTTTGTGGCGCTCCTCTTGGCCAACCCGGTCGAGGCGCTGTCGGCGGCGCGGCAGGCGATCAGCGTATGGGCGGCGAGTTTCGTGCCCGCGCTGCTGCCCTTTTTTGTGGTAACGCCGGCGCTGTCGTCGGACGAGGCCGCGCGGCTGTACGCGCGGGCGTTCGGCCGAGCGTTCGGCGTGCTGTTCGGTTGTCCGGGGGCGCTCTCCGGCGCGGCGCTGATCGGCATCATCGCGGGAAGCCCCGCCGGGGCCATCGCGGCGGCGCGGCTGCGGGAAAATTCGACGGACGCCGAAGTCGCCCGGGGCGCGCTGCTCGCCTCCGGGGTCAGCCCCGGCTTCCTCGTAAGCGCGGTGGGCGCGGCGATGCTGGGCGACCCGGCGGCCGGGGCGATGCTTTTTCGCGCCCAGCTTTTCGCGCTGCTCGTGGGCGGGCTGATCCTCCGGCGCGCCTTTGGAAAGGGCCTTCCCACCCTGCGCGCCGCGCCGTCCGAATCCAAAAAGGGGGATGCCTTCTCCCTCGCAGCCTCGGCGATGCTGAACGTATGCGCCCACATGGTGGTGTTCGCGGTGGCGGCGCACCTCATCATGAGTTTTCTGCCGCCGGATTTCGAGGCGTGGGGGCTGTCTTTGATGGAGGTCTCCGGCGGCTGCGCGGCCGTGGCGGCGGAGGCGCTGCCGATCAGCCTAAGGCTGGTTCTGATGGCCTTCTTCGCCGGGTTTGGCGGGCTTGCGATCATGGCACAGAACCTTTCGCGCCTTCCGGGTGTGAAGTGGCGGTGGTATCTGGGCGGGAAGCTGCTGCACGGTACATTGTGCGCGCTTTTCGCGTGGGCGCAGCTGGGCATGACGCTGCCCGCCTTGGCCATGCCCGACGCGTGGCAGGGGCCGATGATCGCGGCATCGGTACTGGTCGTTTTGACGGCGCTCGGGGTTTTATTGACCAAGCGCACGTGGTATAATGCAGGCGTACAAAAGAAAGGGTGAATTTTATGGCGCTTTTTCATGCTGAGCTGTATTCCGGGGTTCTGGAGATGCATACCGAGGCCAACGTGATCCTGCCCGACCGACTGCGAGATGGCATGACCGGCCCCGGGTTAAAGCGGGAAGGCCCCCTTCAGGCGCTCTATCTGCTGCACGGCATGTCGGAC
>JAEZTD010000354.1 GCA_023443705.1 Bacillota bacterium
CGCTGGTGGTGCTCGACCTGATGCTGCCGGACATCTCCGGAGAGGAGGTCTGCCGCAGGCTTCGGAACACTTCGCGGGTTCCTGTCATCATGCTGACCGCGAAATCCGACGAGGCCAGCCTCCTTGAGGGCCTCGGCATCGGCGCGGACGACTATGTGACAAAGCCCTTCAGCCTCAAGGCGCTGGCCGCCCGTATTGAGGCGGTTCTCCGGCGCGCTGGCGATGACATTCTGCCCCTCAGCGTCCGTGCATCCTTCCAAGGCGGCGACCTGATGGTGGACTTTGAAAAAAATCTCGTGCGTAAGGCCGGGCAGGAGGTGGCACTGACCCCCAGCGAGATGAAAATCCTCTCCGCCCTCATCAAGTATCCGGGCAAGGCGTTTACGCGCGACGAGCTGGTCGAACTGGCGCTGGGCAGCGAGTTCGACGGCTACGACCGTGCCATCGACAGCCACATCAAGAACCTGCGCCAAAAGATTGAAGACGACCCCAGGTCGCCCGTCTACGTCCTGACCATACACGGAACGGGGTATAAATTCGGTGGCAAATAACGAAAAATTCAGCCTGCGAAGCCTGCTGACCTTTTCGATCGCGCTGATCGTTTTGATCACGGTGGCGATGGCCGGGATGCTGGGCAACGCGCTGATCGGCCGCAGGTTCGAGCAATACATGACCCAGCAGCAGGCCGAGCGCATTCAAGATATTGTCGGCGGCCTGGACGCCCAGTACACGCCCGAAACCGGGTGGAACGAGACGCTCGTCTATGCGGCGGGTATGTCCGCGCTCTACAGCGGCTACATCGTCAAGGTATACGACGCGGCGGGCGCGGTTGTCTGGGACGCGGAGCACCACGACACCGCGCTTTGCGGCAGGATCATGGATGAAATTGCGGTGCGCATGAGCCGCTGGCGCGAAGGCGCGGGCGGCCGACTGGTCAGCGAGCGCCATCAACTCCTCTATGAAGGGCGAGAAGTCGGCAACGTAGCCATCGGCTATTACGGGCCCTTCTTTTTTACCGAGAGCGATTTTGAGTTTATCAACGCCCTTGGCGCGGCGCTTGGCATCACGGCGGTCATCGCGCTGGTCTTCGCGGCAGGCGTCGGCGCGTTGATGGCCGCACGCATCGCGCGACCGGTGGTCAAAACCGCCGGGATCGCGGGCCGCATTGCCGCGGGCGATTACGAAGCCCGCTATGAAGGGCAGACCGACAGCCGCGAACTGACGGCGCTCACGCAGTCGATCAACGCGCTGGCCGCAACGCTCCGGGCGCAGGAGGCGCTTCGAAAGCGCCTGACCGGCGACGTGGCCCACGAGCTCAGAACGCCGCTTGCGGCGGTGAGCGCGCACTTGGAAGCGATGACCGAGGGCATCTGGGAACCCACCCCCGACCGGCTGCAGAGCTGCCAGGAGGAGATCGAACGGCTGGGCGCGCTGGTGAGCGACCTGGAAGCGCTCGCGGGCGCGGAGAGCGGAGACATGAAGCTGGAGATGTCCGATGTGGACCTCTCGGCGCTTGCCCGCGACGCGGGGCGGCGGTTCGAGCTGGAGATACAGAAAAAGCGGCTGAGTTTTTTGGTCGAGGGCGAAGCGGTTGCACGCGGCGACGCGTCCCGCCTCAGCCAGGTCGTGGCGAACCTCATGTCAAACGCGGTCAAATATACGCCGGAGGGCGGGCACATCCGCGCGCTCGTACGGCGCGAGGGGACATGGGCGGTGCTTGAGTTCGCCGACGACGGCATCGGCATTCCGGAGGATGCGCTACCCCTCGTCTTTGAGCGCTTCTACCGCGTCGACAAATCCCGCTCCAGAAGGACCGGCGGCGCGGGCATCGGCCTCGCGATCGTCAAGTCCATCGTGCGCGCCCACGGCGGCACGGTGGAGGCCAAAAGCCGGAAAGGGGAGGGAAGCCGGTTCATCGTGCGCCTTCCGGCGGCATGAAGGCCGCGTGCCGAAGACCCGCCTCATGGCGATGGATCTCTTTTACGGAGGCCCTGTTCGCCTGATGGCCATACCATATCAAAAAGCGCCTGCTGACGAAGCCTTAATGACAGGCTCCGCGCGGGCGCTTACAGATATTGCTTTCGGGCGGACGGGTCCAATCACTTCATAGGGCGCGAAGTATCGCCGGTAGACGAGCTTGATGGCGGTGGCGGGAATGTCGGCGATGAGTAGAAGCCCCAAAGTGGCCCAAAACGGATCCAGCGCGTCGATCCAAGGAAGCAGACGGCGGCTCCTCAATATGAGCAAGGCCATAAAAACAGCCACTGATGAAAGCTGGAGTGCATCCAGATGGGGCCGTTGGATTCGATCCGCTGGCCGCACTTCATGCAGCGGGTCGGATCGCGCCACGGGGATTTTGGCTGGTGCCTACAGATCATGACGATGGCCTCCGATACTACAGTAACAAAAAACCGCAGCGCATGCGCTAGCGGTTTGAGCCGATGCCCAGGAGAATCGCCACGATCAACGCGCCGACGAGCGCGTAGATGATGATGTCCATCGTCTTCAGCGGAATTCTGATCTTGTCGTACAGGCGCGTCCGCGCCGCGAACAGATCCTTGCGCACAAAGTTTTCCTTCTCTGTGCGCAAGGGCTCCGATTCCGGTTTTTTGATGTTTCTGTCGTCCATTACTTCTTGGCCAGATACTTGCGCACGTCGATGGCCACCGCGATGATGATGATCAGGCCGCGGATGATGTACTGGTAGTAGGCGTTGACGCTCAGGAACACCAGCGAATAGTTGATGGCCTGGAGGATGATTGCGCCGACGACCACGCCGGGAATCGTTCCGACGCCACCGGAGAAGCTGACGCCGCCAATGACGCATGCGGAAATCGCGTCCAGCTCATAGTTGATGCCGGTGTTTGCACCAACCGACTGGATGCGGCCCGCTTCGAGGAACGCGGCGATGCCGTACAGCGCGCCTGCGATCAGGTAGACGTACATGATCGTGCGGGTGACGCTGACGCCGGATACCGCCGCGGCCTCTTCGTTGCCGCCGACGGCGAACATGTTCTTGCCCAGCCGTGTTCTGGTCCATACGATATGCATGATGACCGCGCAGATCAGGAAGTAGATGACCACCTTCGGGATCCGCAGCGACCCGATGATGATGTTGCCCGCGGCGAGGTTCAGAAAGTCCCGCTCAAAGGTGGACAGCGCCTGCGCGGTGCCGGAGGGCTGAGACTCAATGTACAGGCAGTTGACACCGTAGGCGATCAGTGACGTGCCCAGCGTGATGATGAACGCGTGCAGGTGCAGTTTTGACACGCCGAAGCCGTTGATCGCGCCAAAGAGCATGCCGATGGCGATGGACAGAACCAGCGGAATCCAAAGGGCCACGGGCTCGGTGATCCACGGGTACATACGCGAGGCATAGGTGGTGGACTGCACCAGGGACGCCGTCACCGCCGCGGAAAGGCCCAGCACGCGACCGATGGAAAGGTCGGTGCCCGCCAACACGATCAACCCGGCGCAGCCCAGCGCCAGAATGCCCTTGGTGGACGCCTGCTTGACGATGTTGATGACGTTGTCCAGCCTGAAAAAGTCAGGCCGGATGATGACGACCGTGGCAAGGATCAGAAGCAGTATGATGTACAGTGCGTAATCAAGCAGAATTTCCTTGACGCTCCGGTTGTCAAACCTCTTTTTTATGTTCTCCATATGCATCCCATCCTCGCTTATACGTACTGCGCGGCAAGCCGCATGATCGTCTCCTGCTCGCCGGGTATGTTGCCGAAGTCCACGCCCCGCTCAACGATGCCGCTCATATGGCCGTTGGACATGACGAGAATCCGGTCACAGATGCCCAGAAGCTCCGGCATTTCGCTGGACACCATGATAATGCCCTTGCCTTCCGCCGCGAGGTTCAGAATCAGCTGATAGATCTCGTACTTTGCGCCGACGTCGATGCCGCGGGTGGGCTCGTCAAGAAGCAGCACGTCCGGCTTGGTGAGAAGCCATCTGCCGATGATGACCTTCTGCTGGTTGCCGCCTGAAAGACTCTTGATGTGGGTGCGCTTAGAAGGCGTCTTAACTCGGATCGACTGGATGACCCAGTCGGTGTCCGTGCCCATGCGGCGGTTTGAGAGCAGGAAATTTCCGTATCGCTTTACGTTGGCGATGATGGCGTTGAAGGTGATCGTCATCTCCGGAAAGATGCCGGTGGCACGGCGTTCTTCCGTCAGAAGGGCGAAACCGTTTCTGGACGCCTCATCGGGCCTGCGGTTGGCGACGGGCTTGCCCCGGAGCAGGATTTCGCCTCCTTCCTTGGTGTAGTAGCCGAAGATGGCGTTGACAAGCTCTGTTCGGCGCGAGCCCACAAGGCCGGAGATCCCCAGCACCTCGCCGGCGCGCAGCGTGAAACTCACGTCGTGGAACGTTGGCTCGTATTTGCCGGAGAGGTTTTTGACCTCCATCAGCACCTCGCCAGGTTGGTTGGTCTTGGGCGGGAAGCGGTGCGACATGTCGCGGTTGACCATCAGCCGAATGATCTCGCTCGTGTCCAGTTCTCTGGCCGGGCGGGTGGCGACCCACTGGCCGTCGCGCATGATGGTTACGTCGTCCGCGATGCGCAGGATTTCGTCCATCTTATGAGAGATGTAGATGATGCCAACGCCCTTTTCCGTCAGCTTTTTCATGATGCGGAAGAGGTGCTCGACTTCGTTCTCGGTCAGGGAAGAGGTGGGTTCGTCCAGCACGAGGATTTTTGCGTTGTAGGACACGGCCTTGGCGATTTCGACCATCTGCCTTCGCGAAACCGACAGCGCGCCGATTCTGGTCCGCGGGTCTACGTCAATCTGAAGATCCTCAAAAATCGCGCGGGTGTCCGCGTACATTTTTCGGGTGTTGACAAGGCCATACCGAACGGGAATACGGCCCAGCCACACGTTTTCCATGACGCTTCGGCGAAGCACCTGGTTGAGTTCCTGGTGCACCATCGCCACACCTTGGTTCAACGCGTCGTGGGGGCCCGAGAAGGTGACTTCTTCGCCGCCGACCTTGATGACGCCGGCGTCCTTTTTATAAATACCGAACAGGCACTTCATCAGCGTGGACTTGCCTGCGCCGTTTTCGCCCATCAGCGCGTGCACCGTGCCCGCTCTGAGGGTCAACTGCGCGTGATCCAGCGCCTTGACGCCTGGGAACTGCTTGTCTATATCCCGCATTTCCAGAAGGGGTGCCTGGTTATGATCCATACGCATCACCAAACCTATTTACTACGAATACGGGGAAGAGGCGCGAAGGCGCCTCTTCCCGCAGGGGTTTGACGAGCCAAGCTCGCTAATCCGTTATTCCGTAACCTTCGCGTAGGGGATACGGACCGAGTAGCCGTCGGAAGACAGCTGGTAGTCGGTGCCGTCCAGCCAAGGCTTGCCCAGCGCGCCGTTGATGGCGATGCGGATGTTGGCCTTGCCCATGGCGTCGCCGTCCTGCTTGACGGTGGCGGTCATGCCGCCGTTCTTGATGGATTCGAGGGCGGAGTCGACGGCGTCAACGCCGATGACCACGACGGACGGATCGCCTTCGATGCCGGTGTTGTAGCCGACCTGGTTCAGAGCCGCCACAGCGCCGAGACCCATCATGTCGTTGTTGACGAAGATGACTTCGATCTTGTCGCCGAAGCTGGCCCAGGTGGCAGTCATGGCGTCCTGTGCCTGCGCCTGGTCCCAGTTGCAAACGAGGGTCTCGCCCAGCTGCTCGAGCTTCAGGCCCTTCGCGATGGCGGTTTCAACGGAGTACTTCGAGCGGGCGATGGCTTCCGGGTTGTTGGGCTCGCCCATGAACATGAGGTACTGGAGGGTTCCGTCGCCATTCTTGTCAATGGACGGATCCTTCGCGTAGAGCTCGGCGAGGATTTCGCCCTGCATGTCGCCGGCTTCACGCGGCGTGGTGCCGATGAAGATGGAGCCGGAGTCCACGATGACCTGCTGCACGGTTTCGGCCGAGGGCTCCTTGTTGTAGAACAGGAAGGGCACGTTGTTGGCCTTCGCGATCTCAACAATGCTCATGCCGGAGGCGACTTCCGCCAGGTTGACGATGACGAAGTCCGGCTTGTTGGCGAACATGACGGTAGCTTCCTCAATCTGCTTGGCCATGTCGTCGTTGGCATCCTGCATGTCCAGATTGATCTTGATGCCCATCTCGGCGCCAAGTTCTTCGGCATACTTGATCATCGCGGCACGGACGGTGGAGCCGTAGGTGTCGTCAAACTTCCACACGAGTACGCCGATGTTAAGTTCCGTCTTGGCGGGCGCTTCCGCGAAAGCGACCGTGGCGCCCAGCACCATCATCAGGACCAGGAGAAGGGAAACAAGTTTCTTCATGAACCTTTCCTCCTTGAATTTGCTGCGCCGCCCCGACGGGCGCGCATTTCGGATCTGATTATAAGATCGTTAACATTATAGTGTAAACAGCGAATCATTGTCAAGTGGGTTCTCACAGGATGATATTTCAATATTCTATCATTCTGCGGCAAAAATATACGACGTCGTTGATTCAAAGCGCTCGCCGGCCTTCAAAACCGCGCTGGGGAAATCCGGGTGGTTGACGGCATCCGGCGGGAACTGGGTCTCCAGGCAAAGCCCGTCGCGGAGGCCGTAGTTTTTGCCGCCCTTTCCCGGCCAGTTGGACGAGAGCATGTTGCCGGTGTAGAGCTGCACGCCGGGCATGTCGGTGAAAACCTTCATGACAATCCCGCTGTCGGGGGATCGGAGCGTCACCGTCTCGCGGTAGCCTTCGCCATCCAGCATGAAGTTGTGGTCGTAGCCGCCGCCGTAGCGCAGTTGCTCATCGTCTGAAAGTCGGTTGAGGCCGTCGACGATTTGGGTGGGCTGCCGGAGGTCAAAGGGCGTGCCGATAACAGACCGGAGTTCGCCGGTCGGAATCAGACCGGAGTCTGTCAC
>JAEZTD010000357.1 GCA_023443705.1 Bacillota bacterium
CGCGGTTCAAAACATGAAGAGGCTGGTCAAGGCCTTCTTCTTCTCGCTTTTCTTCTTGCTATCTACCGAATTTCAAACAACCACTCTCCGGCTAACACGGAAAGTGGCTGTTTGTTGATGGTCTGAAATCCCCAGGCCTTTCGGCCTGGGGATTTCTCGCACACCCTGGTCTTCTCTGTAAAGGGGATAACAGACTACTTTCCGGCGACAGACAGTTTGTCGACGAGGATCGACGGACTTCCATGGCAGCCCGCGCCGGGCTGTCCAAACTCCAGGTCGTCGCCGGTCTGAAGCACCTGCTTTAGAAGCTCATAGAAATTTCCTGCCACGGTGATCTGATCCACCGGGCGGCCCGGTGCGCCGTTTTCAATCACATAGCCCTTGGCGGAGAGCGAAAAGTCACCGCTGACCATGTCGGTGCCGGAGTGCAGCCCCTGAAGCTCGGTGACGAAGAGGCCGCCTTCCGCCTTCACAAGGAGCGCCGAAAGCGGTGCTTCCGAGGGCTTGATGTAGAAGTTGGTGGGCGCGACGGTAATCGCGCTGGCGTAGCCACGGGCGGCGTTGCCCGTCGAGGCGACGCCTTGCTTGGCGGCGGTCTTCAGGTTGTGCAGAAGGGTCGTCAGTCTGCCGCCGTCGATGACTCCCTTGACCTGGGCCGGCACGCCCTCGCCGTCAAAGGGCGAAGCCGCGAGGCCTTCCGGGTTCAGCGGGTCGTCCATGAGCGTCACGCATTCGGCGGCGATCATTTCGCCTTCCCGGCCCTTGAGGGGCGAAAGCCCCCGCTGGGCGGCCTCCGCACTGAAAGCCGAGGAGAAGGCCGAGAGAAGCTCCAGCGCTGCGCTGGCGCGCAGCACCACCGGGTAACTGCCGGATTCGATGGGGGAGGCGGCGAGGTAGTCCAGCGCCTCGCGGGTCGCCTCTTGAGAAAGCCTGTCGAAGTCCGGCGCGCCCAGGCGGCCCATCTTCACCCGGTACGCGCTTCCGGCGCGGCCGTCCTCGCGGGTGACGGTGGACACATACGCGCCCATCGCGTTGTCGCGGAAGGAGACGTCCAGCCCCTTGGAGTTGACGATGCGCTTGCCCCCCGAGGCGTAGATCACGGCGCAGCCGTCGGTTGAGATGCGCGGATCGGCGTCCAGCGCCTTTTTTTCGAGCGCCAGCGCCATCCGCACCTTCTCGGCGTCCGGGATTTCGTCCAGCGCGGGGTTGTACAGCTCGAGCGCGGGGGTCTCGCCACCTTCAAAGAGGAACTGCGGGTCGTCCGTCTCGGTCAGCGTGGCGCTGGTGATCGCGCCCTCGACCAGGAGGCGCGCGGCGTCCTCGTCCAGCGCCTGGGTCGAGGCGTAGCCCATCCGGCCGTTCACCTTCGCGCGGAAGCCCAGCCCCATCGTACTCGACACGTTGTAGGCGATCAGCTCGCCCGCGTGTACCGACGCCTCGAAGGAGTCGCCGTTTGACACGTAGGCCTCAAACTCGGTCAGCCCCGCTGCGCGGGCCTTTTCAAAGAGCAGGTTCACGAAATCATCGATGCGCATATTATCGCCCTCCCACCGTCATCCCGGTCACGCGGATCAGCGGCTGCCCGACGGTTACCGGCACCGAGCCGCTGATCGAGCCGCACATGCCCTGGGAAAGCTTCAGATGCTTGCCCACCCGGTCTATTTTCTGGAGCACCTCGCCGCCCCGGCCGATCAGCGTCGCGCCGCGCACCGGGCGGTCGATCTTGCCGTCCTTGACCCAGTAGCCCTCCGACACCGCGAAGTTGAATTCGCCGGTGGCGGGGTTGACCGAGCCGCCGCCCATTTTCGCCGCGTAAAGGCCGTCGCCCATCGTGGAGAGGATCTCCGCGTCCTCCGTCTCGCCCGGCGCGATGAAGGTGTTGCGCATGCGGGACGTGGGCGCGAAGGCGTAGCTCTGGCGGCGGGAGGAACCGGTGACCGGCATCCCCATCCGGCGGCCGCCGAGCTTGTCGATCATGTAGTTTTTCAAAATGCCGTTTTCGATCAGCACCAAGCGGTTCGCCGGGGTGCCCTCGTCGTCGATCTTGATGGAGCCCCACTCGCCGGGGAGGGTGCCGTCGTCAATGGCGGTGACCACCGGGGAGGCGATCTGCTGCCCCATCTTCCCGCAGAACTCGCTGTTGCCCAGCGCCACGGCGGTAGCCTCGAGGGAGTGGCCGCAGGCCTCGTGGAAGATCACGCCGCCGAAGCCGGATTCGATCGCCACCGGCATCACACCCGCGGGGCAGACCGGCGCGGTCAGCATCACGAGGGCGGTCTTCGCGGCGGTACGGGCGGTGGCTTCGGGGTCTACGAGGGTTTCGAACATCTCGTAGCCCATGTGCATGCCCGGGCCCTGAAAGCCGGACTGGCTTCCGTTTCCGTCCGAGGCAACCGCCTGAACGCCCAGACGCGTGTAGGTGCGGCGGTCGGTGGCAAATACGCCTTCGGAGTTTGCGATGAGGACGTCCGTCTCCACATCGCTGAGTGACGCCACCACCTGGGTGATCGCGTCGCCCGCCGCGCGGGCGGCCCTTGAAGCGTCGTGCAGAAGCCGCGCTTTGCGCGCGCCGTGAACGTCTCCGGGGCGCTGGCTGACCGGGAACGGCTCGGGGGAGACGGTGATGTCAAGGGGCGCGCCATTTGTTGCGCGCGTGCCGAGGAGCGCCGCGGCCGCCTGCCGCGCGGCGCGCAGGAGCCCCTCCGGCGTGGTGTCGTTGGTTGTGGCGTAGTAGGCGGAAGTGCCGAAAAACACGCGCACACCCGCGCCGTGGGCACGGTCGCTGGTCACGCTGTCCAGATGGCCGTCCATCAGCACCAGCCGGTTTTTGCGGGTGTCCTCGATAAAAATTTCAGCGAAATCGCCGCCGGTTTCGAGCGCCGCGGCCAGCGCAAGCTCGGCCGCGCTTCTTGAAATCATGAATGATGTCCTCCTTGAAATTGCTCCTCAGATTCTATTGTATACCCCCGGCGGCGCGCGGTCAACCCGGAGAAAAAGGAGCGCCGAAGCGCTCCGCAAGGCTGTCTGTCGGTGCGCTCCGGCCTCTATTGCTTCCGGCGGCATGCGTGTCAAACCCCGTCTTACCACTCATTCGTGCGCGCCAGAAACGTATTTCATCCACTAGTGCGCACACAGGTGGATGAAATACTACCATAAGTCAGGAAGCCGCTCGGAGCCCCGGTGGTGGTGGGGGATTTCGACACTTCATCACGCGAACAATTTTTGCAGCGCCTCGAACCGTTCGGTGGTGATCAGCGCGTCCCGCGCGGTGCCGCGCAGCTTCACGATGTACGTCCAGCGCCCGTAGGGGGAGATGGAGTCGATGTGGTTGAGGTTGACGATGTAGGACTTGTGGGTGCGGAAGAAGGTGCCTTCCGGCAGCCGCTCCGCCAGTTCGCCCATGGTGTCGCTGGTCACGTAGCGCTGGTCGTCCACGGTGTAGAGCACCGTGGCCCGGTCCTCCCGCTGGACGAGAAGCAGCGAGTCCAGATCGATGAAGGAAACGCCGTCGCGGTGCCGGAGCATCAGCCGCGTGGGCGCGCTGGCTGCCTTGATGGCGGGCACCGGCGGGGCCTCGGAGGGCACCGGCGCGTTTAGCCGCATGCGGGCCAGGCGCAGCGTCTCCTCCGCCCGCTCGCTCCGAAAGGGCTTGAGCAGGTAGTCGAAGGCGTAGACGCTGAAGGCGTCAGACATGTACTGCTCGTGGGCGGTGATGAAGATGATGAGCGTCCTCGGGTTCTGATCCTGTATGGCGCGGGCGCATTCGATGCCCGTCATGTGGGGCATTTCTACGTCCAGAATCACCATGTCGGGCTTCTCGGCCTCGTACAGGCGCAAAAGCGCCTCGCCGTCCTCTGCCTCGCCGATCAGTTCGTACCCCTCGGCGCGTTCGACGAGCTTGCGGACGAGCAGCCGCATGCCCGGATCATCGTCGGCAATCAGCGTGCGTATGCTCACCGGACAGCCCTCCTGAGCGCTTTGGGTTTTGCGAGAATTTCCGCCCAGACGACGGCCTCGCGCATGGCTGAGGAGCCGCGCCGGACCGTGAAGGCGGGCGCGGGCGCTTCGGTAGGCTCTTCCGAACGGGGAAGCGCCGCCAGCGCGCCGGCGGCGCGCTCGTCAGGCAGGTCGCGGCCCTCATAATCGAGCCCTTCGTCGCCCATCATGGTGGGCGCGCCCTCCAGCAGGGTTGCGCCGCTCACGCTTTCAAAGCTGCCGTATGAATCGGTGGAAACGCCTTCTTCGCTGGGCATCTCCTGAGGCGCCGGTTTCGACTGCTCGCCGGTCAGCATGGTCATGATATCCGACCATTCCGGCGGCGCCACGGGCCGCATGGGCGCAGCGGGGCGCGGGCGGGCGGCGGGGTTGGGCCGCGCCGTCCACTCGCCGGTGCGCCGGTTTCCGGATCCTGCCGCCTTCTTCACGCCCTTTGTAAAGGTGTTGATGACGAACCAGATCACGGCGATGATGATAAGTCCTTCCATGTGTCATTACCTCGCAGGATTTTTGCGGTGACCGCACCGGCGCAAGGGCTCTCAAGAGCCCTCGCGCCGGTGGCGGATTACTTCTTCGTGGACTCGTCCGGCGTGGCGGGCGCGCCGGTGTCGGCGATGGATTCGCGCATCCGGGTATCGGAGATGACGTTTTGCATCTGGTAGTAGTCCATCACGCCCAGCTTGCCTTCCCGGAGGGCGGCGGCCATGGCGCGGGGCACCTCGCTCTCGGCCTCGACAACCTTGGCGCGCATCTCCTGTACGGAAGCCTTCATCTCCTGCTCGTGGGCGACGGCCATCGCGCGGCGCTCCTCTGCCTTGGCCTGGGCGATGCGCTTGTCGGCCTCCGCCTGGTCCATCTGCAGCTGCGCGCCGATGTTGCGGCCCACGTCCACGTCCGCGATGTCGATGGAAAGGATCTCAAACGCCGTGCCGGCGTCGAGGCCCTTGGCCAGCACCGTGCGGCTGATGAGGTCCGGGTTCTCAAGCACCTGCTTGTGGGTGTCGGCGGAGCCGACGGTGGTGACAATGCCCTCGCCGACGCGGGCGATGATGGTCTCTTCGCCTGCGCCGCCCACCAGTCGCTCAATGTTGGCGCGCACGGTGACGCGGGCCTTCGCCCTGAGTTCGATGCCATCTTTGGCGATGGCGGCGACCACCGGCGTCTCGATGACCTTGGGGTTGACGCTAATCTTGACCGCCTGCAATACGTCGCGGCCGGCCAGGTCGATGGCGCGGGCGGATTCAAACTCCAGCGGGATATTGGCGCTCTCGGCGGCGATCAGCGCGTCGATCACGCGGTCGATGTTGCCGCCCGCCAGAACGTGGGCTTCCATCTCGTTGGACGAGAGCTTCAGGCCAGCCTTGGTGGCCTTGATGTATGGCATGACAACCCGTGCAGGGCTGATGCGGCGGAAGCGCATGCCGATCATCGACCCGATGGAGACCCGCGCGCTGGCGGCGATAGCCGAGATCCAGAGGCCGATGGGGACAAAGGTCAGGAAGACGATGATCGCGATGATGACCACGACGGCGATCAGGAACGAGGCGATGAGGGAGGTTTCAACCATGGGAATGCTCCTTTCAATTCGGGGATCACGTGGCGCTTGTAGCGCGGGTTACGGGTCTATCAGGCGGCGTTCATCAGCCCGCCGATGATGGCGGACAGGCCGCGGGTCTGCATCAGCGTGCCGACGCCCTGCATCATTGCGCCGCTGAGATCGCCGCCGACCTGATCCATCACCTTCCGGCTGGCGGCCAGCGGGTTGACGGGTTTAAGGCTCTGATAGGCGGCATAGTCCGCCTTCTCGTAGGGGCTGAACTTAACCAGCGCGTCGAACTGAACGCTGCCCTTCGCAGGCTTTCCAGACGGGATGTCGTAGGAGAAGGAAACCGTGCCGGAGTTTTCGTCCGGGGCTAAAGTTTTGCCGTCATAGGCGCACCGGAGGTCAAAGTTCTGCCCGTTCATGGAGCCGCTGAAGGCCGCGCTCAAGTCCGCGACGCCGGCCGCGTCCACATGGTGGGTGGTCTTCAGGCGGCTGGTCAGCTCGATGCCGCTGTTCTCGCTGGCGATATCGAGCCTGGCGACGAAGTTGGACATCGTGCCGCCGCTTCTCTGGGGCATTGCGAGGCTGCCGGAATAGGTTAGAATCGTGGACTCGCCTTCGTAGGGCGCAAAGGTCATGTCGCCCGAAAGCCTGAGGCCCGCTTCGGATTCCAGCGCGCTGGAGTTGATCGGAACGGAGCATTCCACCGGCATGCCGTACTCGTCCACCGCGTCCTTGATCTGGAGCGTCATGGCCGCTTTCTGCGCCTTGGAGCCTTCCGCCGCGAGGGCCTCGGTGTCCGACCAGAGTACGCAGGTGATGCCGTCCAGGCCGGATCCTTCGAGCGCCATGTCCAACAGCGCCTCGTCCGCATCCGCGGCCTTTTCATCGCCCTCGTCTTCGCCGTCCGCTTCAACGGGATCGAAGGCTTCGGAGAGGGCCATCGCTTCCTCATACAGCGCCTTGAGCTCCGGGTCGGCCTCAAATGTCGCGCTGTAGTACCGGCGCAGTGCCTCTTCGCCGCTAAAGGAAAACTCAAAGCGGTAGAGCTCGACGCTCTGGCCAAACAGGTCGGTGGTCTCGAGCCCCTTGGCCTCGGGCTTCAGAATCTCGTAGAGCTTCCGGCTGCGTTCCCGGGCAAAAGCTGGATCGAGATCCCGCTTCGCGTATTCCGTAAAGTGGACAATCAAGTCGCCCAGCTTTTGGAAATTCTCCTGGTCGGGACTGTCGCCGCCGCGGTAGCCGTAACCCATAAAGTCGTAGAAATCATAGTAACTGCCGTAGGGCATCGCGTACATCAGCGGATACATCATGGAGTAGTCCGATCCCGAGAAAAACAGCTCCTCCAGATCCTCAAGCGGCATCTCAAAGCGGTACTTGGACTTATCCAGCGCCGCTTTCAGCTTTCCGTCATCGACAGAGGCTGTTCCGGCAAAGGCCTTCCTGCCGTCGCCCTCTACCAGGAAATCAAACCGCGCGGAACCGTCCCGCAGGGAGCCGCCGTAGCCGGCGCGGATCGTGGCGTTCACATCCACGGGCTTGCCGCAGTCCAGCTCGTAACGGAAGCTGTTCAGCGTGATTGAGCCGTAGGTTTCGGCCAGGGCGGCGGGCGAGAGCGCGATGACCAGAACCAGCGCGAGGGTGAGGAGGCGCCTGATGTTCGTCATGTGCAACTCCTTTGCTGTCCGCTTGGAATTGATAAAGACGGGGCCGGCGTTGCCGCCGACCCCGCCGCGCAGATTAACCGATTGCGCCTGCGTTCATCGCGCCGCCGACGATGTTGGACAGACCAGGGGTCTGCATCAGAACGCCCAGCGCCTGGAACATGACGCCCTGCATCTCGGTTTCCACGGCGGCCATCTCCTCTTCGGTGGCGGTGACCGGGTTGATCTTGGTCTTGCCCTCGATGTCGGCGTCGCCGAGCGGGGTGAAGGCGCCGGTCTCAATCAGCACGTCACAGGTGAAGTTCAGCGTCATGCCGGACGCGGGGGCGTTGAAGTCGATCGCCACGGCACCGGCCTTTTCGGTATCGGTGGCGGTCTGACCGTCGTACTGGAAGGACATGGCGAAGGTCTCGCCGCCGCCTACGCCGTTCAGGCCGAAGGAGAAGTCGGTCACGCCGTCCGAACCGGTCGCGGCGTCAAAGGTTGCGTTGGCGATGAAATCCTCGCTGTCGTTTTCGCCATCAAAGGTGATCGCGAGGGTGGCGCTGGAGGCGGTGCCGCCGTCCGAGGGCGCGTCAAAGGTGCCTGCGAAGGAGAAGGTCAGAGACCCTTCCTCGTCCGGCGGCGCGACGTGCATCGCAACCGAGACCTGCGTGCCCGCGTCGGACTCCAGCACCGCGATGTCGTAGGGGATGACCACGGTCTCGGCTGTCTCGCCCTCTTCCACGTCGAGGTTGGTGACGGAAATTGCGGCGGACATCTTCATCCCCTTGGCTGTTTCATCCGTCAGGGTGTCAGCGTCGGTCCAGATGGAGAAGTCGACGGTCATGTCAACCTTCGCTTCCGCGAGGAGTTTTTCAATGCTGCCGGCCATGTCGTTGGGGTCGAGCGGGATTTCCTCGCCGGACGACTGGGCGATCATGTCCATGTAGCTGACGAAGAAGGCCTTGAAGTCGGCGTCTTCGAGGAGCACGTCGTAAACCTTGCCGATGCTCGCAGTGTCCATCGTGATGTCAAAGCGGTTGAGTTCGGTGGGCTCGCCGAAGAGGTCCACCGTCTCCTTGCCCTTGGCTTCGGCGTTCATCGCGCCGAGCACCGCTGCAGACATCTTCAAAGAGGCTTCGGGGTTGGAGGCCTTCTCGAGGAACTTGGCGTAGCTCTCGATCATGCCCTTGATCTCGTCCATCTGGGCGGCGGACAGCTCAGAAGAACCCGCGGCGGCGCCCATGCTCTCTTCGCCGAGCTTCTGAAGGTCTTCCATCGGGATTTCGAAGTAGTAGCTCGCGCCGCCGATGATGGCTGTTACGGTGTCCGCGCTGAATCCCGCAGACCCGGTAAAGGCCGTCTGGCCGCCGCCGGTTACTTCGATGTCCATGCGGCCGGTGCCGTCCTCCTGGCCGCCTGCGCCGATTTTGAGCGTGGCGTCGATGTCCAGCGGCGCTTCCATGCCCGTCGCTTCCACATGGAAATTGCTCAGCGTCAGCGCGCCGTAGGCGGCTTCGGCAAGGCTGACCGGCATGGCCATGACCATGAGGGCCAGTGCGAAGATGAAAATGCGTTTGATGTTCATTTGGTACCCTCCTTTATTCCCAATTCCCCCCGGGAATTACTTGGTATCCCAATTCTTACCCGCTGCCTGGGTCATTTACTCGCGGCGCCCACCACAATGCGGTTGCCCTCCACGCGCACGACCTGAAGGGGCTTGCCGGTCTCAATCCACTCCCCGTCGGACACCACGTTGAGCCGCACGCCGTCAAATTCGGCGATGCCTGCCGGGCGAAGCGGGGTGCGCGCCACGCCGGTCTTGCCGACAAAGAAGCGCATGTCGTTTTCGTCCACTTCAGGAACCGAGACTTCGTGCAGTATCAGCTTGGAGTTTGACAGCCGGCCCTTTGTGGCCGAACGGATCGATAGCGACAGCGCGATGCAAAGAAGCGCTGCGATTACGATCGTGATGACGAGCGCCTCCGCTGGGCTTCGCGCAAACAGCGCGACGCCTGCGACCAGGCCCAGAATGCCCAGTACGCCCGGCGCTCCGAAGCCGGGGATGTACATCTCTACCAATACCAGACCAAAACCCAATATCAGCAGGATGAACGCCGGCAGGTTCTGTAGGACTGCGACGCCAAAACCGTCCATATGTCACCCTCCTCTCAAATAGCAGCCTGCGCTATGGATACAGTATAACGGATTTTTCATGGGGCGTAAACTGAAATCGCTCAAATCATGCGTAATCCGTACCGAATTGACGTTTTCTCGTCCCTTGGAACCGCCTTCCAACGTATGTCGGCGGCGAAGACGATACGCGTCCAGCGCGCCGGCCTCCGATCATGAGGGCACTTCAAACGCCCAGAAATATTTGTCTTGATTTTGAAATACTTTTGTAATATAATGACTTGGGCGGTATTGCGCCCGCGAGGAGGTGCCTTGAAGAAGATGAAGCAGAAAATGCGTGCTGTATGGATTGTGCTGGCGGCGATGGTTCTTTCGGTCCTGCCGTGGACGGCGCAGTTTTCGGAGACGGCCCGCGCGGAAGCGCCGGCGGTCGTTGTCCGGGCTGCCGGGCTGTACGCGAAGCCCGACACCTCGGCCAAGCGCATGACGACGCTGAAAAAGGGAAAGCTGCTTGTTTTGAGCGCCACCAACGGCGCGTGGTCAAAGGTGCTTTATAACGGGAAAGTGGGCTATCTGGCCCGAAAAAGCATCGATTCCCGGAGCGCCAAGGAGATGTACGCGGCGAAGGATGTAAAATTGAAGGCGAAGAACGCCTCGTCCTCCGGCACGCTGTGCACGATAAAGTCCGGCGAGCTCGTATATGTAGTGGACGCAAAGGGCGCGTGGTGCAAGGTGCTCTACGCGGGACATACCGGGTTTCTGCCCAAGAGCGCCGTGGCGGCGGAAAAACCCGCGCCGGCGATAAAGGCTACGCCGACCCCTGCGCCCGCGTCGGAAAGCGCCTACGCGGAAAAGAAGATCAAGATTTATAAAAAGGCGTCCACGTCCAGCGGTTCGGTGGTCACGGTGCCAAAGGGCGCGGAGCTGACGCGCTACGCCGCGAAGAACGGCTGGGCGAAGGTGAAGTACAAAGGGAAGGCTGGCTATACGCCGCTTAAGAACCTCTCTGAAAAACCCATCGCGACCCCGGCCCCGACGCCTACGCCGACGCCCAAACCCACGCCCACACCCACGCCGTCGTCCCATGACGGGCTCGAGCCGGGCGATAAGGGCGCCGAGGTGAAGAAGCTCCAGACGCGGCTGAAAAAACTGGGTTGGTTCACCGGCACCATTGGCGGCAACTACCTGACCCGCACCACCCAGGCCGTCAAGGATTTTCAGGAAGCTGCCAAGCTGGAGGACAGCGGCGTCGCCACCGAGAAGACGCTGGAGCGGATATTCTCCTCCGACGCGCCCAAGTACGACGCGTCCGGCGAGAGCACCACGAAACCGGCATCCGGCAAGGTCGTCGCGAAGGATTGGTGGACCAGTGACATCCGGTCGATCTTCTACAGGGGCAGAAGCGTGGTGGTAACCGACGTGCGCACCGGCATCTCCTGGCGGGAGGTTCGCCTTGGCGGTACCAACCACGCGGACACCGAACCGATGACCGCAAAGGATACCGCGGCCATGAAAAAGGCCTACGGCGGCTCTTGGTCGTGGAACCGGAGGCCGGTCTGGGTGTCCATCGGCGGCGTCCGATACGCGGCGTCCATGAATGGCATGCCCCACGGCAGCGGCCCCCGGGACAACGGCTTCTCCGGCCACCACTGCATCCACTTTGTCAACAGCCGCACCCACGGCGGCAACCGGGTGGACGAGGCGCATCAGGCGGCAATTCAAGAAGCAATGTCGGCGCAATAGGCGAACGGCTTAAGTGCAACAACGAAGCGGGTCTGGGCGAGAGCCCAAACCCGCTTCTTGAATGGCGCAAGCGGTGGAGAACGGGCGGAATGATCCCATGAGCTGGGCAGGCTGGGGTTGCCCTCGATAAGGCCGTTCATAAAAAGCCCTCCGCTTCATGCGTCTTCACCTCCACGGTATGGCTGGGCCGTTCGCCGAGTGCCTGTCCCATCGTAAATATTCCTTTATATAGAGGCGTTTGACACGGCTTGGCACTACGCAGGCGTATCGATCATACAATACAAGGTCGGCGTTTGCGCTGTGGATTGAAATTATATCAAGGACTATTTCGTGAGAATCGATCAAGCAAGGAACGCGCCGCATTCGCGGCGCGTTCCTTGCTTGATTCTGTTTACGGTAATGCCCATCAGGGCGCTTTCAGATGGGGGTCAACAGACATCATGCCCTTTGCGGGGGCGGCGCTCTCCATCCATCTACCGCTCCATCAGTTCCAGCGCGCCTTTGGCGGTTCGCTCCAGGAGCGCGCGGGCGGCCTCCCCGGTGTTCTCGCGGATGCCGATGTACAGCTTGACCTTGGGCTCGGTGCCGGAGGGGCGGATGGCCGTCCACGCGTTGCCCTCAAGCTCGTAGTACAGCGCGTCGCTGGGCGGGAAGTCGATCTTCTCCGTCGCACCGCTCGAGGTGCGGACGCCGGTCAGGTAATCCCGCGCGGCCAGAACCTTGAGCCCAGCGACTTCGGCGGGCGGGTTTTCCCTGAGTGAACGCATGATGTGGGCGATCCGCGCCTGGCCGTCCTTGCCCTTGAGGGTGTGGGACAGCGTCTTTTCCAGATACCAGCCGTACCGGCCGTAGAGGCCCATCAGCGCGTCGTAGAGCGTCATGCCGCGCTTTTTGTAGTAGACGGCGGTTTCGGCGATCAGCAGACACGCGTTGACGCCGTCCTTGTCGCGCACCTGGGTGCCCGAAAGGTAGCCGAAGCTCTCCTCGAAGCCGAATATGAAGGTGTGCGCGCCGGTGTCCTCGAACTGCTGGATCTTCTCGGCTATGTACTTGAAGCCCGTGGGCACGTCGAAGGTGGCCGCGCCGTAGGCGGATGCGATGGCTCGGGCCATTTCGGTGGATACGAAGGATTTGACGGCGGCGGCGTTTTCGGGAAGCGCGCCGCGTTCGGCCTTCTGGGAGAGGATGTAGTCCAGAAGCATGCAGCCGATCTGATTGCCCGATAGGATGTGCACCCCGGCCTCGTGGTCGAGTACCGCGATGCCAACGCGGTCGCAGTCCGGGTCGGTGCCGAACACCGCGTCTGCGGAGAGGGCTTCCCTGAGTTTCAGCGCCAGCGTGAAGGCGGCGGGGTCCTCCGGGTTAGGCTGCGCGACGGTGGAAAAGGCCGCATCCGGCTCTTCCTGCTCTGGCACGACGTGGACGTCGGTGAAGCCCAGCTCCTTCAAGACCCGCCGAACCGGCACGTTGCCGGAACCGTGCAGCGGCGTGTAGACGATCTTGATTTTTCCGCCCATCTCGCGGGCGAGGCCGGGGTTGACGCACAACGCCTTGACCATTTCGGTGTAGTCGTCGTCCAGCGACGGGGGAATCGTGACCAACAGCCCCTTTTCCCGGGCCTCGGCTTCGTCCATCGGCAGGCAATCGGCGAAATCCGTCTCGTCAATCAGCGACTGGATGGCCTTTGCGCGCTCCGGCGCGATCTGGCCGCCGTCCTCCCAGTAGACCTTGTAGCCGTTGTAGGCGGGCGGGTTGTGGCTGGCGGTGATGACCACGCCGGCGATGGCGTGAAGATGCCTGACCGCGTAGGAGAGCACCGGCACCGGGCGGAGGGCGTCAAACAGCATCGCCTTGACGCCGGAGTTCGCCAGCACCAGGGCCGTCTCCAGCGCGAATTCGGGCGAGAATTTTCTGGAATCGCAGGCGATCGCGACGCCCCGCTCAGCGCCGCCGGGCGCGGACAGGATGTACTTCGCCAAGGCGCGGGTGGCCCGGCGCACGTTGTACGCGTTCATCCGGTTGAGCCCCGCGCCCAGGACGCCGCGCATGCCCGCCGTGCCGAAGGACAGCGCCGTGTAGAAGCGGTCCTCGATCTCTTGGGGGTTGCCGTCGAGCGCCTCCAGTTCCCTGCGCGACGAATCGTCCACAAAGCCCAGCCAGCGGCGGTATTCGGCCATGAAATCCATGTTTGTCCCTCCTTCAGCAGGCGACCAGCTGACTTTGCAGCCTGGCAAGGTGGACCTTTTCCTCGGCGATGACCTCGCTGAAGGCATCGCGGGAGCCGGGGTCCCCGGTCAGGTCCCGAAGCTCGGTGTAAAAGAGGATGGAATTCTTCTCGGAATCGATGGCGGTGGTCAGGATCGCGGGCAGACTGTCAAAGCCGCCGCGCCGCCCAACCTCCATCAGTCCGCCGGGAAACACCACGTCCGCGGCGATGGCGGAGAGGTAGGCGGAGGTCTCGCCGGAGTAGCAGACGGCCGCCTCGTCCTGGCGCCCATCGCACTGGCTGGAAAGAAGTTCGGAAAAATCGCGCTGGTGCCCCTCTTCCTCGACGGCGAGTTCCTCCAGCATTTCCGCGATGTCGGCAGTTTTGGTCAGCCGGGCCGCGCGCCGGTAGAACTCGGCACCGCGCCTTTCCATTTCGATGGCGATGCGCAATCCTTCCAGATCGCTGAACGGATGGCTTTCCATATTCGGGCATCCTCCTTGCTGGCGCGCATTTTTCCACATTTTCCACAGCGTACAGGGTAAATACTGTGGATAAATGGAGAAAACGCGCGCAGTTTCAGCTTTTTTGTCGAAGCCCGGCTCAAGCCGGGCTGTGGATAACTTTTGGTTTGGGGAAAAAGTCCCGCCCCCGCCCGAATAAACCGGACGGGGGCGCGGCGCGCATCAGGCCTTTTCGCCCAGGTGCTTGTTGAGGTCGGCGACCAGCTGGTCGACGTCTACGCCGTGCACCATGCCGGCCTGCTCGATGCTCTCGGAGGTGGCGTGGGGGCAGCCCAGGCAATGCATACCGTACTGCATGAAGATCGGGGCGGTATTGCGGTCGAGGCGAAGCACTTCGCCGATGGACATCGTCTTGGTGACCATAGAAAATTCCTCCTGTCGTTAGAAAAAGATTTCCATGCCGTCGTGGGCTACAATAAAGCCTTCCGCGGCGAGCGATAGCTGCCGGTGGCTGACATGGCTGTTGTGGGAGATGTGGCTGAGCGCGAAGATCGCGCCCGGCCGCGCCGCACCCGATCGCGTCAAAGCTTCTCGGACGCGCCGGCAGTTGGGCAGGCCCATGTGGTGGTCTCCGGTGTCGCTCAGGCCGCTGGTGCAGTCCAAGGATACGAAGTCCAATTCCATTCCTGCGAGGAACTCCATCGTGTCCGCCCGGAGCTCGCCGGAATCGTGGGCGTAGAAAAGCTTCTTGCCGCCCGCTTCCACCACGTAGTTGAGTGCTTCCTCGCTGGGCTTGTGGTTTGCACGCACCGCCGTGACGGTGTGGGCGCCAATCCGAACGCGCTCAAAGGGCTTGATGCGGCGGAAGAACAGCCGCCCGCCGCCGGTGGGCTCGTGCTTTTTGACGAGCTCCGCCGCCAGCAGTTCCCCGCACTTCTCGTTGCCGACCACCTGAAGTGGCGGCGCATCGCCGAGGTCGGCGTAGTGGGGGAGGCGGGTCATCAGGTCCCACACGGCGAAGTGGTCGGTGTGGGTGTGGGTGACGAGGGCCGCGGCGAGAGCGGCGTAGTCCAGGCCATCCCGGAGCATCTGAAAGTAGGCGTCCGGCGGAAAATCCAGCTTGATCTTACCGTCCACCAGCGCGCCGGAACGCGTGCGCACCTCGTTACCGCCCACGGCCCGGGCGGCGCGGCAGGTTTCGCAGGTGCAGAACATTGCGGGGATGCCCTCGTAAGCGCCGGTTCCCTGATAGCGAATCACCATGGGCGCACCGCGCCCTTGAAACCGGTCTTATTTATATACCCCGCGCCGGGCGCTTTACGCATCGCGCCCGGACACGCTCTGCCGATCGACGGCTTCTGCAAATCGCATTCCTCCGGTAAAGTGTTTCTGCGCCGCCCGCCTTTCAGGTTCTCCGATGGCGAACGGAGAGAGGTCTAGATGACGACGCCCTTTTTGAGGATGATGTTGGCGTACAGCGCGCTTTCGCCGCTGGCGACGCAGCAGTAGGCCTTGCGGGCGCGATCATAAAACTGGAAGCGCTCGACTTCCTCAATCTTCACATCGCCCTCGTATTTGGCAATGATGCGCTTGTAGTCCTCCCAGATCACCGGCACCGTGTCGTCGCCGGGGACGACCTGCATCAGCGCCACCGGCCGCTCGACAAAGGTGTCCAGCGGGAAGAGCTGCATGATCGCGTCGAGAATCGAAGGCACGCCGTGCCCGTCCAGCCGAACCAGCCGCTGCGCCATTGACGCGGCGGGGAAGTTGCCGTCGCCGATGACCAGTTCGTCGCCGTGGCCCATCTCCATCAGGATCTTGAGCAGCTCGGGGGAGAGGATCGAAGAAATGCCCTTGAGCATAAAAAACACACCTTTCCGTCCATTTATCTTGTCATATTATAGCATGGGCGGATGCCCGGGGCAATATAAACCTGTAGGCAATGAAGCGGCGCGCGCCGCTTCATTGCCTTGGAATCCGTGCGTGGACATGTCTTCGTGGCTTTGTTCGCGCTGCGTCAGTCCAGCGTGCCGGATGGCGTGGTCTGGGATGCGGGGGACTGATGGTTCTTCTTGTCCATCCAACGCTTGAAATCACTCACCATCTGCGGCGCGAGTTCGATGATGCGGTCCAGCGGCGCGTAAGGCTGCACCGGGAGCAGACGCACCTGTTCGCTGCTGACCACAAGGAAACCTACCGGCGATACCGACACCCCTGCGCTCGCGCCGCCCGCGAAGGGTAGTTCCTGACTCTTTGCGCCCTGTCCGCCCTGACCAATCTGTCCGTTCTGCGCGCTCTGCCCGTTCTGGCCGCCGTTCTGGGCGGGCTTCTTGCCGGACATCTCGTACTCGCCGCCGCCGGCGACAAACCCGAAGCAGACCCTCGAAATCGGAATGATCGTCGTTCCGTCGTTGGCGGTGACGGGTTCTCCGATGACGGTGTTGACGTCCACCATATCGCGGATGTTCTCCATAGTGGCGTTCATAATGCTCTCAATCGTGTGCGTCTCCATATATCGATCCTCCCGGAAATTTCTTCTTGCGCCCAATGAAGCGCTGCGAGCATAATATGTCCGGGTTTGACGTAGACCATCCCGTGAAAGCGTGCGCTGATGGGGCCTGTGGAAAAATCCGGATGAACGCGCACGCGCCCGAGGGTCAGCGCCATCAGCGCGCCGGAGAGAAGCGCGGTCATCGCCGCGTCGCCCAGGCAAAGGCTGGCGTCGCCATGAAAACGGATACGGCGGAGCAGGTAAAAAATGGAATGGAGCAGCGGTCCCCGAGGCAGCCCCGCGCCACCCGACGCGGGCAGCGTGCCGGGCGAATGCAGATGCCTCGGCGGCAGAAAAACGCCCACGCCCACCCTGACCGGAACTTCGCGCCGGGTGTCAGCGTCGACCACCAGGCAGAAGGGCAGGTTGGCCGCGTAGAACATCATCACAAAGGCCGTCCAGACATACACAACCATGTGCGTATCCTGCGCCCGGGAGCGGAAAAATATGCAAAAAAGAATCAAAACCTCCGGTAGGGCGTGAAGGACGGCGCTGGTGGCGACTGGGAGGATGCGAGGGATTCACCCGAAACGAACAGATGGGTGAGGCAGATCGGGTGACATGAAAAATCCCGCTTCCCAAAGGAAACGGGACCCAGAGCATCGACAAAGTCTACGTAGGGTTTCAATCGTTCCCGGCGGCGTGTACGCCGGAAACGGGATAGCGCTACCAGTGCAGATACTGGTAGCGCTATCCACACCTCTAGTCAGTGCGACGCCCGGAAATCCCGAAGGATTTCAGGCGCACGCAGGTTTCCTTCCTCCGCATCGAAAAAAACGCAGGGTTTTTCGATGCCTTGAATCCCGCTTCCCAAAGGAAACGGGATCATTGGTTCTGTTGCCATGGTCGCCGGATTGGCCGTCAGATCGTCAGTTCGACGGGGCAGTGGTCGGAGCCCAGAATGTCCGGGTGAATCCCCGCGCCCAGGATGCCGTCCTTGAGCTTGCGAGAGACCACAAAGTAGTCGATGCGCCAGCCGGTGTTGGAGGACCGGGCGTTCCCGAAATAGCTCCACCAGGTGTAGGCGTCCTTCTTGTCCGGGTACAGGTGGCGGAAGCTGTCCACAAAGCCGCTCTGGAGAAGGAGCGTGAACTTCTCCCGCTCTTCGTCGGTAAAGCCCGCGTTGCCGTGGTTGGACTTGGCGTTTTTGATGTCGATCTCCTGATGGGCCACGTTCAGGTCGCCGCAGAGCACCACCGGCTTCACGTCGTCCAGCGCGCGCAGGTAGGCGCGGAAGTCGTCCTCCCACTGCATGCGGTAGTCGAGCCGCGTCAGCCCCCGCTGGGCGTTGGGCGTGTAGCAGTTGACCAGCGTGAAGGCACCCATATCCAGCGTGATCAGCCGGCCCTCGCGGTCGTGCTGCTCAACCCCCATGCCAAATACCGGCGCCCCGTGGGGCACCCGGCTGAACACCGCCGTGCCGGAATACCCCGGCTTTTCGGCGCTGTGAACGATGAGGTCGTAGCCGGGGAGCGAGATGGGAACCTGCTCTTCCTTCGCCTTGACCTCCTGCAGGCAGATCACGTCCGCGTCCAGAGCCAGCATGCTGTCCACAAAACCCTTGCCCGCGCAGGCGCGTATTCCGTTGACATTCCAGGAAACCAGCCGCATGGCGGTCCCTCCTTACGTAGGTTTGAGAGGATAACTACCCTTGACGGGCGGGGGTGAAACGTGGCCGCCCGGAAGGCGCTGAGGGCGCATTCCACAAGGCTTTCGGCGCGCCGAAAGCCTTGACGGTGGCGTCAGACCGGCATGACTGTCAGGCCGTGGCGGCCTGCTTGTCCTGGGATTCGTCCCGATAGGTGGGCACCAGCACCCGGAGCGCATCACGCACCAGGGCGGGCTCCCGCCCGGCGCAGGCTTCAAGGGCGGCGAGCTTATCCTCAAAGTCGTCCCCGATTACCACGGGGCGCAGCACGTTGATCTTGTCAAAGCGCGTGTTGTCCAGCGTTTCGGCCTCCTCGGTGAGCATCAGCTCCTCGTAGAGCTTCTCGCCGGGCCTCAGGCCGCAGTAGGCGATCTTGACGTCTTCCTCGGGCTTCAGGCCGCTCAGGCGGATCAGATTCTTCGCCAGCTCCGCGATCCTGACCGGCGTGCCCATGTCCAATACGAAGATGTTGCCGCTCTCGCCGATGGAGGCCGCCTGCAGCACCAGCTGCGAGGCCTCCGGGATGGTCATGAAGTAGCGCGTGATCTCAGGGTGGGTGACGGTCACCGGGCCGCCTCGGGCAATCTGCTGCATGAACAGCGGGATGACGCTGCCGTTCGAGCCGAGGACGTTCCCGAACCGGACGGCCATGAACTTGGTTTTGGAGCGGCCCGCCATCCACTGCAGGATCATCTCGGTCACGCGCTTGGTCGCGCCCATGACGTTGGTGGGGTTGACCGCCTTGTCGGTGGACAGCGTGACCATGCGGCGCACGCCGTACTTGTCTGCGCAACGGGCGACATTCAGCGTGCCGAACACGTTGTTTTTGACCGCCTCGGCGGGGCTGAACTCCATCAGCGGCACGTGCTTGTGGGCTGCGGCGTGGAAGACGACCTCCGGCTGAACCATCTCGAACACCTGCTCAAGCCGCGCCACATCCCGGACGGAGCCGATCAGCACCGTTAGCGGCAGGCCCTTGCCGTATTTCGCACCCAGCTCGTTGGCCAGCTCGTAGGCGTTGTTTTCATAGATGTCGAAGATTACGAGCCGCTTGGGCGCAAAGCGCGCAATCTGCCGGCACAGCTCCGAGCCGATGGAGCCGCCGCCGCCGGTCACCAGCACCACCCGGTCCTTCAGGTAGGCGGAGATCGTGCCCATGTCCAGGTGTACCTCTTCGCGGCAGAGGAGGTCGGCGATGTTTACGTCCCGGGTCTCGCCGATTTTTTCGGTGTTGCCGGTCACATCCCGGAGGGTCGGCACCAGCTTCAGCTTGCAGTCGGTCTTTGTGCAGACGTCCAGGATTTCCTTGCGCTGCGCGAGGGAGGCCGACGGGATCGCGATGACGATCTCGTTGATGTCGTATTTTTTTGCATAGTTCGGAATGTTCTCGATGCCCCGGAGTACCGGGATGCCCATGATGCGGGTGCCCGCCTTGCCCGGATCGTCGTCCACGGCCACCACGGGCAGCCCGTCGCGGAAGCCGCGGGCGTTGAGCTCGCGGATCAGGTTCGCGCCGGCCCAGCCCGCGCCCACCACCATGACCCGGGTGCAGGCATCCTTCTTGAGCGCGCGGTTTTTGACGCCGATCTGGTTGATCAGCCGAACGCCAAAGCGCTGCGCGCCGGCCATCATCATCAGAAGCAGCCAAGCGATCGGGTAGACCGTCTTCGAACCCATGATGAAGTGGTTTGGGTCCTGGAAGACGTCCATCACCATGCCGAAGGCGAGCGTCGAGGCCATCGTCAGCCCCGTACCGATCATGATGTGCAGCGCGTCCCCGACGCTGGCGTAGCGCCAGAGCGTGCGGTACATCTTGGTCACATAAAAGGAAAGAAGCCCCAGCGCCGTCATCAGCGGCCAGAGGTTCGCGTAGATGCGGATTTGGAAGAGCGGAACGCTCGGCTCGTAGCGCATCCGCATCGCCAGGAGCATCGAAAGGTTGATGATCACGGCGTCAAACAGCACCTGCGCGACGAGAAACCCGATCGAGCGGAGGCGGCTAACGTTGGATTCCTTGTTCATTGGTACGGCTCTCCTTCAAGCCCGGCCGCGCGTCAAAATGGCCGGACGGTTGCGCGTATCATTATAGCACACGCGGCGCGTACAGGCAACAACGCCCAGAACCTGCCGGGACTGTAAAGAGTTGACGGGAGTCGCTCACGTTGGCAGATACGCTAAACCAGCACGGATGCAGGCGCTAGAACAGCAAGCCGTTCCAGCCCAAGGGGTAACGAGAGCCGAAGCCCCCGGATAAAGGCAGCCGGAGGTTCTGTTCTTTGAGGTAGGGAGCCGCAGAAACGGTAGCGCACGAGGCGACCATGGCGAAAAGAGGATCGAGCGTGTACGGCCGCAGGCTGTAGTCTCTGTCGCATGCAAGTCCGACCGTGAATCGTAGATTCACAGGACTTGCATTTCGCTGTCAAAAGACGGAGTATTTTGACAGCATGAAGGGGCCGCGGCGCGGCCCCGAACGATTACCGTATGTCGTACACGCTCCGAACTGAGAACTTGGCACCGCTTCCGCGCAGGATCTTCACCGTGCGGCTGCCGGCGTTCAGGTCGAAGAAGTTGTCGGAGAACAGGCAGTCGCCGTCCTCGCACACGATTTCGACGCCCTTGCAGTAGGCGTGGGCGGTGACGGTGATTTCGTCACCGTTTACCGAAAGCGTCAGCCTCGGGTCGAGGAACTCGAAGTGCTTGGGCGGACAGAACAGCGCCGTGCCGCCCGAGACCCACGAGCCGTCCATTGAAAGGTCGTAGGAGACGTAGCTGGCGCGAAGCGGCGCGTTCGGGAAGGTCACTTCCTCAAACCATTGGGCGGAGAGGGCCGGGACGCAGAATTCCTCCTCGCCGGATTCAATCACCGACGCGTCCGGTGCGCGCAGCGCCCAGCGGATATTGCCGCACACGGCGTCCACCGTTTCGTTGGAGACGTTCAGCCGGATGGATTTCTTGACCTCGTAAGGCTCGGCGTTGACGTTGGTGTCCTGGGTCAGCACGCCTTCCTCGGCGACAGACAAAAGCACCGGCGCGAAGAAGCGCTTTGCCGCGTAGTGGAGCGCCTTCCAGCGGCCGAAGTAGTCGATGGACGCCCAGCTGGCAACCGGCCAGCAGTCGTTTAACTGCCAGTAGATCGCGCCCATGCAGCGGCCTCGGTTTCTGCGCCAGTGCTCGACGCCGCAGCGGATGGCCTCCATCTGCAGCATCTGCGACGCGTACACCAGAAGGTCCAGCGTGCCGGGGTACAGGAAGGTCTGCGCAAGGTAGCCCAGGATCTTGCCGTTGGCGGCGTTGTTGCGCTGGTGCTTCTCCATCACGTAGGAGAAGACATTTCGGTCCTTCGGCAGCGTGAAGCTCTCGATGGTCTTCATGGACGGGAAAGACTGGAAGCCGAATTCCGAAGCATAGCGGAAGAAGAACTTCCGGTATTCGGTGAAGGGCTTGCCGCCGTGCCACACATCCCAGTAGTGTACGTCGCCGCGGTTTTCATCGTTCGGCTCGTCGAACGCGCCGCCGGAGGAGGGCGAGGCCGGCCAGTAGAAGGTATCGGGATCGACCGAAGAGAGCGCCTTCGGGATGATGTACTCGAACATGCGGATGTAGTCCGCCTTCTGCTTCGGGGTGTTGACCCAGAGCCCTTCCTTTACGAACTGCTCCATCTCGTTGTTGCCGCACCAAAGCCCCAGCGACGCGTGGTGGCGAAGGCGGCGGGCGTTGTCGATGACCTCGCGGCGGATGTTCTCGCCGAATGCGTCCGTCAGTTCGTAGACCGCGCAGGCGAACATGAAGTCCTGCCAGACTACAAGGCCCAGCTCATCGCAGATGTCAAAGAAGAAGTCGTCCGGGTAGTAGCCGCCGCCCCACACGCGGATGGCGTTGAAGTTTGCGAGCTTCGCGTCCTCAAGGAGCGCCCTCGTGCGCTCCGGCGTCACGCGGCCCAGGAGGTTGTCCTCCGGGATGTAGTCTGCGCCCATCGCGAAGATCGAAACGCCGTTGACGTTCGTCTCGAAGGACTCGCCCCACTGGTCCCTGACCCGCCGCATGGTCATGGTGCGAAGGCCGATGCGCCTCGTCCACTCGTCCACCGCCCGTCCGCAGGCGAAGAGGGTTGCCCTTACCTCGTACAGCGGCTGCGCGCCGTAGCCGCTGGGCCACCAGAGCCGGGGCTCGTCGATCAGGATGGAGCCGCCGTCGGAGGAGAAGGTGCGCCCGTCCGGCGCGGTCACGGTGATGTGAACGGAAAACTCATCCTCAGAACAGCCGCAACAACCGGTATGGCTTTCGATCTCCGGGGTAAAATCCAGCGCCACCTTGCCGTGGGCGTGCGCCTGATGCACCCGCACCGACAAAAGCCGCGCGCGGTCGACCTTGAGCAGATTTACGCTTCGGAAGATCCCCGCGTCGGGCAGCCTCGGGCCCCAGTCCCAGCCGAACATGCAGTGGGCCTTGCGCAGGTGGGGAAAGCCCACCGTCGCGTCTGAGGTGCCGTCCGCCTTCACCTGCCGGTAGGCGGCGCGGATGTACTCGAGCGGCGAGTCCAGCCGGATCTCCAGCGTGTTCAGGCCCTCTGTCGCCAGCGGTTTGATGTCAAACGTCCAGGTGCGGTGCATGTTGTCGCAGGAACCGACGAATTCGCCGCCCAGCGCGATGGTCGCCAGCGTGTCGAGCCCCTCGAATTCGAGGAGCAGCGCGTCCGCGGCGAGATCCTCCGCCGTCAGGCGGAAGTGCCTGCGGTAGATGTAGTCGCCGTTCATCATTTCGAAGGCCTGAAGCTCGTTGTCGCGATAGAAGGGGTCGTCCATCTGCCCCGCCGCCATCAGCGCCTGATACACGGTGCCGGGAACGCTGGCGGGGAGCCAGTCTCCTGCCTGGACGGCGCGAACTTCCCACGCGCCGTTTAGAGAAATCTTCTGCATGGCTGTTCCTCCTTGATCCATAAAAGTAATGGGAAAAAGAAAGACGGACAACCGCGGTTTTTACAGGGTTTCCAGCCAATCGCCCAGATCGCCGAGGGCAAGCGAGCGTGCGCATTCGGCCAGCCGTGTGCCCGAATAGGGGCAGCCTTCGAGACTGGACGCGAGGCGCTCGGACAGGGTTTCGTCCATCGCGTCGGTGAATACGGCGACGTTTGTCAGCGCGCCGCCCGTCACGCTGGCGTTGAGTTCCACGCCGCCCCAGGGAAAGCGGGTGGCGAGGGTCAGGCCGCCTTCCGGCGCCTTGCCGTAGTTCCAAGCATCGCTTTGGTAGCGGCCGAGGAGCGCATCGTCGATGGGCAGGTCGCCCGCGGATTCGACCGGCGCGGCGCCGTACTCCCGCCCGAACGCGTCGATCACCGCCTGCGCCATGGCTTCCACCGTCACGGCGGGGGAAAGCTCTGAAAGGTTCACGA
>JAEZTD010000403.1 GCA_023443705.1 Bacillota bacterium
GTTGTACTCGTATGGGTGAAAATGCTCCGCTCGCGCATGAAGCTCCGCCTGAACGCGGTCGAAGGTCTGCCGGTCGATGATGGCCTCGTGATGGTCCCGCACAAAATATCGCTGGACTTCACCGTAATTCCTGCGGTCCAGTTTCGTGAGGTGATCGGTCCGGTAGTATTTCTGGAGCAGGAGATCGCCTGCATACTTCTCGTTTTTCAAGATGTCGCCGATCAGGTTCTCCGACCAAGTGCCACCCGTCTTCGTGGGTATCCCCAAGGCTAGCAGCTTTTTCAGAATCGCGTTCCTACCCATCCCAGAAAGGTAGTCATCGAAGATCATGCGCACGATTTGAGCTTCCTCCGGGATGATCTCGAAGGTGCCCTTCCTGCCGCGATACCCCAGTAATTGCGTGCTGACCGGGTTCCCCTGCTCGAACTGCTTGCGGATTTTCCACTTGCAGTTCTCGGATACCGAGCGGCTTTCTTCCTGGGCGTAGGAAGCGAGGATGGATACCAGCGCAACGCGCGTGCCTGCCGGATACTGTCGGCGGATGCTATCCACCACCGCGCGGGAAGGAATGCCTTTCATCTACGCCACTTCCTCAATACTCGCTAGGAAACAGCAGCGTCGTGGCGCTGTGATCCCATTCGGTGATGATCCAGAGCTTCCAGGCGGCGTGCTCCGAGTTCTCGTAGGCCGCGAAGATGCGATTGTCGTGGTGCTTGAGCGCGTCCTCGTTCTGGCGTTTGTCGCTCTCGCACATCTCACCCCAATCGCCGGAGATGAACCGCTTGAGCGACCGGCGCGTGAAATCCGAAAAGGCCGGATCGTCGCTCATCAAATTCGCCACGCCCCGCGTCGCCACCAATTGCCCGAGCTCAAACTTTGCTTGCATGTCCCGTAACCTCCTTCTGAAGTGACAGGACTGTACTCTGAAAACGTTGAAAAAGGAAGCCTTTACGCCTCGACTTTCTCGGCTTTTCCATCAGAAAACTGCTCCCATCGGCGAACGATCAGGTCGCAGCGGAGCGGGTCCGCTTCGATGGCACGGCAGACGCGACCGCTCTGCTCGGCGGCGATGATCGCCGTGCCCAGACCCGCGAAGGGGTCCAGGATCATGCCGTTCATATCGGAGTGCATTTTCAGGCAGCGCCACGGCAGCTCCACCGGGATTTGCGGCTCGCTGTCCTTGTCGCGCCGGATGGCGGGGATCTCCCACACGCCGGCGTATCCCCATTTGCGGCGCTCGTCGCGCGTGAGCCTACGCACGAATTGGAAGGCATGGGAGGCGAAGGCCGACACCCAGGAATACTCCTGATCGTTGTAGGCGTCCGTCTCTTGTCCGCCAGCCGGGCTCTGGCCGGCGAACGCCGCCACGGTATCGTACTGCGGCGCGGGCTTCGTGGACGCGAGCTGCAATGCGCCGGCGCCGGGCGCGCCTCCGGTCATCTTCCAGACGCGAATCCACAACGGCCGGTAGTTCACATCCGCGAACAGCCGGATAGAATGAAAGCTCGTCGGCTCAATGAATTTGCTGCCGGTCTTCATAAGGTCGGCAGTCTGCCAGCAGATGGTGTCCGCGTACCGGGTGAGGTGCTTGATGACCGCGCCCATGCGATCCAGCCACGGGTCGATGCCGTCCCTGGCGTATGCCTTGGGATCGACGGCCGGCGAGGTGATTGCGCATTGTGCGCGCTGGGCGCCCATGAGCCGCTCGTAGCTCTCCGCGTCGGCTGGGTCGCCGCACAGGAGCAGATGATCGCCCAGCCGCCAGAGATCGCCAGCCTTTGATGTGGTGCCGCCCGATGCCTCGATGTCCTTCTTTGCCTCATCGGCGTCGAAATCGTCCTCCACGGCATCCTTGGAGTAGAACTTGTTGAGCAGCGCGTCTATTTCGGCCGCGTCGAAGCCAGTCAGAGACACATCAAACGCCTCGGCGTCGAAGTCGGCCATGAGGGAGGCCAGCTTGGATTCGTCCCAATCGCCCTGGATTTTATTGAGGGCGACATTAAGCGCCTTCTCACGCTGGGGATCGAGATCGACCACCACGCAGTCGATTTCGGTGTGGCCCAGGCCCAGCAGCACCTTGAGCCGCTGATGGCCGCCGACCACGTTGCCCGTCTGAACGTTCCAGATGACCGGCTCGACATACCCAAACTCAGCGATGGAGCACTTGAGCTTTTCGTATTCCTTGTCGCCCGGTTTCAGGTCTTTGCGTGGATTGTACGCTGCAGGATTGAGCCGCACGGCGGGAATCTTCTGAATATCCATGGCCTCTCCTGTCTTATGGTTGTGATTTGGTGCGCGGAGAACGGTGCCGCCCCGTCGTTTCCCACCGGTTGGTGGGCGGTCTGCTGTTAGCCTATCCGCGCATTTATGGAAGAATTATGACCGGATTAGCATTGACCCTAAAGTACTTCCGTGTTATACTAACAAAAGCATAACAACAAGGAGCACTAATCCTTATGGCTTTTTTTGATGCTGAAAAGATGCCTGACCCTCAAAAAGAATACGTCTGCTTTATTGATATCATGGGTATCCAAAGCAAGATGGCCCATAGCATCAAGCAATCAAGCAACTATATGTTCAAGCTTCACGCAACGTTGCTTGAAGCATGGAGAGTAAAAGGATACAACAGCATTGCAATATATCCAATAATGGATGGAGCCTACATCACGTCAAGGTTAAAAAACGACATTCTTAACTTGCTTACGTCGGTGTATAACAATCTCGTTGATGCTCTTATCCAAGAGAATAAATTTTTCTATTGGTACATGGTTCGCGCATCCATTGCATATGGCTATACCACGCATGGACGTAATATCCCTTATGGTGCATGTCTCGAGTTCTCATCGCGTGTTGGATACAAGGAGCAATTGCTGATTAGTCCGGCTATGATCGAGGCATATAAAGGAGAACGGTTATCATCTCCTATGGGATTACATATCTGCGACAGTGCCTCCGCCAACTATCAAGGAATTAATGCCGAATGGAAATGGTACGCCAATCCAAACATTAAAACCGATCAAGCACAGGTAGAATTGTTTATCAGGAAGTTTTCAGAATACTACGATTGGCTTAATATCAATTCGGTTGAAGAAGAATATCCTATAGTAAAGCGACAGGAACACTTTGCAGCCGCCTGTAAATACTACAACATAGCAACTGATTGATATTTTCCGCTACTGGTTTGTATGACGCTCCGCCTGAGTGACCTTCTCGCCCTTGTACATACCCGCGCCCAACTCGTCAATTTTAGAGAAGGGAATGATGGGCACGGTTAACCGCGATCGACAAGCCGGGTCAATGAAGTACATGTACCGAAGCTGGAAGCCGGGGATTGGCTTGGCGCCCACGTAGTCCAGATACTTCTTGAAATTGTAGGTGCCGCTCGTCACGTCGAAGAACGTCAGCCCGCCCAACTCGCGACGCGGAGTAGTGGGATTCGAGGCCAGCGTCATCTTGTGGATGCGGGTCCCATCCGGCAACTCCGCAAGATTCAAGTTTTCCTTGATACCCGTCAGCACGAAATTGCTGGCACGGTAGATCGTGCCGTCCCCGCACGAGCAGGCGTCCGCGAAGGAGATGATCCATTTCACCTGCGGCGCGTGCTTTTTCAGGAGGCGGATGCTCATGGAAATGGCGCGGCTCTCGCTGTTGCGTGGGAGCACGCTGTCAAACGCCATGCGGTTCAACTCCAAGAACTCGTTCCACCCGGTGCCCTCCACGAGGCCGATGATCTTGCTTTTGTCCAGCGAAGGGCCATAGCTCATGACGCCGTGGAGCTGGCCGTCCAGGAAAACGCCGAAATGGAGCTTGCTGTTGTTGACCACTTTTCCGGAGTAGTGGTGCGCTCGGATGAACGCGTTGGCGATGTCGGAAGGCAGCACCTTCATCACAATTTCTTTAGCGCGGCCCACTCTCTCACCACCTCGTACAGTCCGTTGCCGTTGTGATTCTCGTTCCCGAAGGTTTCTGTCACAGCCTTCTGGTCGTACACATACTTGATCGCCGCTAGCATGAGCTTCGCCTGCTCGTCATGCACCGTAATGCTGATCTGCTGAAAGGGTTTCTTCTCGCCGGCGTCCAGCGTGAAATTGTCGGAGAAGTCCTCGTCTGAAATGGCTTGGAAGCCGAAGTCCGTCATGGGCATCATGATCCCCTGCAATTCCAGCGGCAGCAGGTCCATGTCCCATTGCGCCATCTCACCGACCTTGTTGTCGGCCAGCCGGAACGCACGGATTTGATCCTCGGTCAGCTCGTCGGCGACCACGCAGGGAACTTCCCTCATGCCCAGGGACAGCGCAGCGGAGTATCGGGTGTGCCCAGCGACGATCTCATGGTTCCGGTCGATCACCAGCGGCACCAGAAAGCCGAATTCCCGGATACTGGCTGCGACACCCTTCACAGCCTCGGCGTTCTTACGCGGATTGCGCGCGTAAGGGTGAATGTCCTTTAGGGGAAGGGTCTGGATGTTCATGGATTATCCTCCACGGCGCGCCGAGAGCAGGCGCTCCATCATATCGTCATGGGGCGTCGCACCCTTGAACTCTACGGAGCAATTCTCCCGGACCACCTGATAGATTTGGTACCACAGGTTGTTGGCCTGCTTGCTGAAAGACTGGCTCATCGCCACGTATGGCGACGGGATCGCATTGCCGGTGGTTGGGTGCTTCGCGAGGAAGCCGAACTCGGTGATACATTCCTCACATTGAATCCAGCGGGAGATTGCCATGGCATACTGCTCCAGGATCTGCGCCGGCACAAGGTTCGCGCAGCCGCGCTCGTCCAACCATTTCCATGTGGATTCGTAAATGTCCAGCGCCAGCAGGTCCTTGCCGTTCTTCTGCTTGGCGGCGAGGTAGGCGCGGGGCTGCGGCATGGCCTGACCTTCGAGGTCAGTGGCGTTCGCCGTGAAATCCAGCACCGTCAGCTTGCGCTTGCCGGGGTTGCCCTCGGCGATATTGTCCGCCAACGCCTTTTTTTTTCGGCCGGCGCCCATGCGCGCGCCGCCTTGCCCATTAGCCATATGCCTCCCCCTTCCATCGGAATAATGTCACATCTAATAACGGAATGCTCGTTGCATATCATTCCGATCCTGTGATATACTTCTATTGAAGTGAACATCGGGAGGAATGCCGTATGACATACATGACCGTGACCGAAGCCGCGCGAAAGTGGGGAATTTCGGATCGCCGTGTTCGCCTGATTTGCAGCCAAGGCCGAGTCAATGGCGTTATTCAGGAAGGACGGCAATACCGCATCCCTGCGAATGCTCTGCGTCCGGCGGACGGTCGGAAAAACCGTTGGAAAGATATCCCCGACGCGTATGCGGCATTGTTTCGGCGCATTGATGCGCTCAAACAGGAGCTTTCTCTCCGGCGTCCGCTCACGCAGGGCGAAGTCGAGGCATTGCGCAATGAGTTTCTGATCGAGTTCACCTACAACTCAAACGCCATAGAAGGAAATACGTTAACGCTCCGAGAGACTGCGATGGTACTGGAGGGCATGACCATTGACAAGAAGCCCCTCAAGGATCATCTGGAAGCGGTGGGGCATCGCGATGCTTTTGTCTACATGGAGGAATTGGCGCGAAAAGACTCGCCGATCACACTCCATGAAATCAGGGAAATCCACGCCCTTGTGCTTGGCGACCGCCCCGAGGATAAAGGCCGGTTCCGCCGGGTGCCGGTGCGCATCGCAGGAGCCTACGCCACGCCAACCGAGCCCTATCTGATTGAGGAGAAGTTGAGGGCTCTGCTGGATGACGATCAGGAACACAGGAAGAATACGCATCTCATTGAGCGCATTGCCATGTTTCACCTGATTTTTGAGGGTATCCACCCGTTCATTGACGGCAACGGACGGACAGGTCGGATTTTGATGAATCTCGAATTGATTCGTCAGGGGTATCCGACGATCAACGTCAAGTTTACCGACCGCAAGCTGTACTACGACGCCTTCGACGACTATTATCGGGATGGAAACGCCGACACGATGGTGAACTTGATCGGGAACTATGTCGCCGAGCGTCTGGAGGATTATCTCCGGATTTTGGCGGACTGACCGGCCATATCCCCATTTTGAAAGCGCGAAAATTCGCGCGAAGGGGCGCATCCGCTACGTTCTGAACGTCATTTTGAGCTTTTCCTCCCCCTACCCCTGGCCCAGCGCCCGCCTTCGCGGGCCGTGATGCTGGAATGGCAGGCCTTGCAAAGCGCCATGAGGTTGTCATCGGCGTGGGTGCCACCCTGCGATAGGGGCAGGATATGGTGGACTTCCTCCGCCGCCGTCACCTGATTCTCCCGCTGGCACACCGCGCACAGCGGGTGCGCCGCCATGAACCGCGCGCGGATGCGTGGCCATGCGCCACCATACAGCTTCTGTATGGCAGTGTCGCGCTCGTAACGATTGTATCGGGCTGCCGCCAACTTCCGATGATCGGGACAATACTGTCCATCAGTCAGCGCCGGGCAACCGGGATGACTGCATGGGCGGGGCGGGCGTTTCGGCATGCACACCTCCGGGCATAGAAAAAGCCCCTGCGGTTGTCCGCACGGGCTTCACAGTATCTATTTCGATGGTACTATTATCTCACATTGAGCAGACGCAGAATTGCGGCCACGATGTCACGCTCGGCCATGGAACCCCCTTTTGTAACTTGTAACCGTGTAACCGGTTTTTCCGATACCTTTATGTATACACGCGCGCACGTGCGCACGCGCGCATACGCGCGACGGAGCTTTCCGCGTAGATATAGATTTTTTGGTCACATGGTTACAAGTTACAACCAGAACCCCTCAACGGCTCAATCTGTGCTCCTAGAAAACCGTCCACGTCGCAGCGCTGTTTCATGAGCGCGAAGTTGAGCACGGTCGCTTTTTTGGGATCATCACCGAAGCGAACCGTCTTGTTCTCAACGAACAGATCCGACTTACGAAGTTGCTTCATGAACTGCGAGTACGGCAGGCTTTCGCCGAAGATGGCATGCCAACATCGCCCGCGCCATGAAGGAACTGCAGACCCTGCTGTAAGGAGGGAACTGAAGGATGCCCAAGATAAACGAAGCCGAACGCAGAACACAGGAGCACGTCCTGAAGCTGTTTCAAAACCCGGCGCTTCTGGGGTATGCCTATTACGGAAACCTGCGCGACAGGGTCAACGGCAACATCGACACCGTGAAGCTGACAAAGTGGCTTGTCGGGCGCGGCTGCAGCATGGCCCTTGCCGGGAAAGCCGTCTTTGAACTTCAAAAAGTAGCGGGCAACCTGCAGCAGGGCTTATACAAAGCCAATCATGACGTATATACCCTCCTCAAATACGGCGCTAAGGTCAAGGAGAACCCCGGCGAGCCAGAAAAAACCGTGTACTTCATCGACTGGGAGCATTCCCACAATAACGAGTTTGCCGTCGCTGAAGAAGTGACGATTAAGGACAACAGTGAACGCCGACCGGACATCGTGGTCTATATCAATGGCATCGCCGTGGCGGTGATGGAACTGAAGAAGTCCACTGTTTCGGTGTCGCAGGGCATACGTCAGAACCTCTCCAACCAGAACGAGCATTTCAA
>JAEZTD010000404.1 GCA_023443705.1 Bacillota bacterium
CGCGGTGGTACTCGATCGCTGACAAGCCGAACTTCGTCCCTCATAACCCCCTCCGGCGCGGACATATATTGTCCCGACTGGAGGGATTTATTATGCCGGAACCGCGCAGCCGCGTGACCATCCACACATCCATCATCCCGGAACAAAAGCCCGCTTCCGAGCCAAAAAAAACCGTCCGCTGGCGCGTGCTGCCGCACCCCGCCGCGAAGAAAACCCATGTCCCGAGGGCGCAGCGCGCGGAGGGTGCGCGCAGAACCCCCGGGGAGAAGCTGCTCCGAAACGCCGCCGTGGCCTGCTCGCTGCTCCTGACGCTCCTGGCGCTTTCGAATCTCAATCAGCCCTGGACGGATAAGACCGTCGCCAGCGTCCGAAGCGCGATCTCGATGCGGATTGACCTGGACGAGTCCCTGGGCAAGCTGCACTTTGTGCGGGATCTCGTGCCCGATGCCGCGCTGGTCTTTTGGAACATGGGCGCGGGTGACATGACAAAGCCGGTGAACGGGCAGCTCTTCCACGCCTACGACGCAAAGCAGCCTTGGCTCTTATACCAGACTGGCGGAACCCAGCCGGTGCGCTCGGCGCTCGCGGGGCAGGTGGCCGCCGCAACCCAGAACGCCGACGGCGCCTGGACGCTCTTGATCGATCATGAGAATGGCGAGCAGACCGTCTACGCCTATGTTGCGCAGTCCATTGTCAAGGTGGGGCAGGCGGTCAAGGCGGGCGATCAGATCGGCGTCACATCGGATGCAGAGGACGCGCGCCTCTACTTCGAGCTGCGCAAGGACGGCCAGCCGCAGGACCCCACCAGCCGCCTCGGCTCGTGACGAAGTTCCCCTCCATCCCGGTGCGGCTGCATTGGACGCTGATTCTGGTGCCGCCGCTCATGGCGATCAGCGGGCTGGGGTCTGCGCTCCTCACGGTCGCCGCATCGGTTCTGATCCACGAGTCAGCCCACGCGCTGGCCGCGGGCGCGGTGGGCGTCCGGGTCCGCGAACTCGTGCTGACCCCGTTCGGCGGCGCGCTGCGCATCGACGGCCTTTGGGGCTACCGGCCCGGGCAGGTGGCGCTGGTGGCGCTGGCCGGGCCGGTAGCGAGCCTTCTTGTGATGACGGTGGCCGCGGCCCTTGCCTTTAGCGGCGCGCTGCCGACCCGCGCAGCGGGCGAATGGGTGCGCGTCAACCTGATGCTGGCGGCGTTCAACCTGGTTCCCGCGCTTCCGCTGGACGGCGGCCGGGTGCTGGCGGCAGCGCTGGGCAAAAAGAGCGGCTCGGCAAAGTCGCTGCGCGTTGGCGTCGCGCTTGGCTTCACAGTGGGTGCTCTGCTGCTCGCTGTCGCCCTCTGGCAGTTCATCGCCGCCCGCAGGGTCAACATGACCATCGTGCTCTGCGCGCTGTATCTCATTTTCAGCGGCCCGGCGGAAAAGCGCGCGGCCGAGGGCGCGGAAATTATGAGCCTCCTCGCCCGGCGGGACGAGCTTAAGGCTGAAGGCACGCTCCCTGTGACTTGGATCGCCGCCGACGAATCCGTCCGCTGCGCCGACATTCTTCGCCGCCTCGGCGCCAGGCGGATGCACCGCGTCGCCGTCTACGACGGCGCGCTGAACCTCCTCGGTACTGTCGAGGAGCGCGCGCTGATCGCGGCCGTCCGCCGCGGCGAACCGGAAACCATCGGGGAACTGGCACAAAAACGCAAAAATCCACTTGACACACCCCGTGTTACCCGGTATAATAACACCTGCTGGTCGTAGGGGCATGGTGTAATGGTAACACGTGGGTCTCCAAAACCTTTGTTGAGGGTTCGAGTCCTTCTGCCCCTGCCAACGAAACATAGGCGCTCTGCACAACCAGAGTGCCTGTTTTTTTGCCCATCTAGCCGATGACCGACTGCATCTCCTCCAACGCATCGCCGAAAAGGTGGATGCAGGTGTAGTAGGTGATGTTCACATCGGCATGTCCGAGAAGGTTTTGCACAATCTTAACGTTTCATTCTCGATGGTAGCAGTTCCTCGCGAAGGTATGCCGAAAGTCGTGCAAGCCTTTGTAGAGGGCTCCCGCCTCCCTCTTTGCAGGCTGCGCCTGGTATCGCAGCGCCGCATCCGTCACTTCTCCCAGTTGTCGCGGATGCCCATGTGGTGTAAGCCGATTATCCGCGTCAAAGGCCGGGCACGGTTTCACCGCCTCATTCGTGCAAGAAAACCTTGATCCCAATATTAAGCCAGTTCCCAGCCATCTTCTTGGATGCAATTCGCGCAAAGAGCAATTTTCCCGCATCCATCAGGCGGGAGAAAACCACATTGTCCACCTGGGGAACATAGCCGATTTTCACACCATCGGCGTTTTTGATGACGATTGCCCTGCTGTCGTACGGGTTATCCGGTTCGCGGAAGAAGTCCAGTTTATCATCGATCTGTAGGTGCGGCTCCAGTTCCTCTATCCCTTCAATGTAACTCGTACCCGCTACGTGTGTGTCGAACAGGAAGATGTCGCGTTCAAAGGGTATAGGCATGGCGAGATTATTGCCTTTCCCGTGGAGGAGGCTGACCATAACATTCCCTTGACTTTGCATCAGTTCACCCATTCTCTCACCTCAGTATTTCTGTAATTCTTTCTTTGTACATGGCAAGCAGTGTGTTCAGTAGCTGGATGTTCTCTTGTAGTTCAGCTTTTCGCTCATCGAGTCTATGAGGATCCTGAACCAAGGCTTTCATCGTGTATGGATAGTCCGATTTGATCCGCGTAATACTGTCC
>JAEZTD010000051.1 GCA_023443705.1 Bacillota bacterium
GCACATGCCCGCGCTCTCCAGGCTCAAGGACGTGGAAATGGTCGCCTTCTGCGACATCATCGAAGAGCGCGCCCGGAAGGCCGCCGTGCAGTTTGGTTCCGCCGAAGCGAAGGTGTTCACCGACTACCGCGAACTGCTCAAGCTCGATCTGGACGCTGTGAACGTATTGACGCCCAACAAGTCCCATTCGCCCATCACCGTGGATGCGCTGGAGGCGGGCAAGCATGTCATGTGCGAAAAGCCGATGGCCATCAACACCGAGGAAGCCGTGAAGATGGTCGAGGCGGCCAAGCGCACCGGAAAGAAGCTGACCATCGGCTACCAGAACCGCTTCCGCCCCGACAGCATGTACCTGAAAAAGTGCATTGAAGCGGGCGATCTGGGCGACATCTACTACGCCCGCGCGCTGGCCATCCGCCGCCGGGCGGTGCCCACCTGGGGCGTGTTCCTGGACGCGGAGCAGCAGGGCGGCGGCCCGCTGATCGACATCGGCACCCACGCGCTGGACCTGACGCTGTGGGAAATGGACAACTACGAGCCGGACATGGTTGTGGGCAGCGTGTTCAGAAAGCTCGGCGACAACGAGAACTCCGCCAACGCCTGGGGCCCCTGGGACCCCAAGGAGTTCACCGTCGAGGACAGCGCCTTCGGCTTCGTCCGGATGAAGAACGGCGCGACCATTGTGCTGGAGAGCTCCTGGGCGCTCAACATGATCGACGCCAACGAAGCCAAGACGATTCTGTGCGGCGACAAGGCCGGCGCGGACATGCTGGGCAAGGACGGCGCCCTTCGCATCAACGGCGAGCGCTTCTCCAAGATGTACGTGACCGAACCGGCGCTGACCGCCGGCAGCGTGGCCTTCTTTGACGGCGACCTGGGCGGCAACGCGGAGGATGTGGAAGCCCGCATGTGGATCGACCACGTGAAGGACGATTCAAAACCCCTCGTCGTTAAACCCGAGCAGGCGCTGGTGGTCACGCAGATCCTCGAGGCCATCTACGAGTCCGGCAAGACCGGGAAGCCCGTGTTCTTTAAGTAAACAAAAACCCCTGTATGTTTGGCCAGGTTGCCGCCGCGCATTTGCGCGGCGGTTTTGATATTTCTCCGGGGGCCGCAAAATCGGGCTCCACATCCCGGGCGCTCTGGGGTATAATGGTAGCGCAATGCGTCTCACAGCGAATGGAGGAACCGTGAATGAACGAGAGGATGGAAGCCGCCAGGCGGCTGATCGAGAAGAAGCCCCGGGCCAGGCTGGGTTTCTTTCCCACACCCCTTCACAGGCTGGACGCGCTTTCCAATAAGCTGGGCGTCAGCCTGTACATCAAGCGCGACGACTTTTCCGGCATGAGCCTTTTCGGCGGCAACAAGATCCGGAAGCTGGAGTTTCTGATGGGCGACGCGGTGGCGAAGGGCTGCGACACGGTGTTCACCTACGGCGCGACCCAGTCGAACCACGCCATGCAGACCGTCACTGCCTGCCGCCGCTTGGGTCTCAATCCCATTTTATACCTGAACGCCTACGTGGAGCCGGATGAGGCGGACCTTCGCGCCAACATGTTGCTGGACGCGATCCTCGGCGCGGAGCTGCATGTGGTCAGGGGCGAACCGGGGGAGACCGAGGCGGATACCGAACGGCGGTGCTTCGCGCTGGGCAGCGCCCACGCGGCGCGGCTTGAAGCCGAGGGTCACCGCTCGTATGATGTCCCGCTGGGCGGCGCGAACGAAGTCGGCTCCGCCGCGTTTGCGGCCGGGTATCTGGAGCTCATGGCGCAGTGCGAGGCGATGGGCATCGATCCCGACAGCGTCTACGTCGGCGCGGGCACCGGCGGCACGCTGGCCGGCCTCGTGGCGGGGCGACAGCTTGCGGGCGGCGGGGCAAAGGTCGTGGCCATCGCGGTCAGCGAAAAGGGGCCGGAATACGAGGAGAAATGCGCGTCCCTCGCCAATGGGAGTCTTGCCTGGCTCGGCAGCGGCGAGCGGGTGGAGAAATCGGACTTTGCGGTAGACCGCGGGTACTTCGCCCCCGGCTATGAAAAGCCCAACGAGGCGGCTACCCGGGCGATCCGCCTCCTCGCCCGGACGGAGGGGCTTCTGGCCGACCCGGTGTACACCGGAAAGGCCTTCGCGGGGCTTCTCGGGCACATCGAAAGCGGAAAAATCGCCCCCGGAAGCACCGCCATATTCTGGCACACCGGCGGCGCGACGGCGCTGTTCGCCGAGCGGGAAATTCTGGGCGACCTCGCCCGGGCGGACGGGTGAAGTGCGCGGGAAAGCGGGCGGCGGGTGGGCGGCATGAAGATTGACCGCCTGATGGGCATCCTCGCCGCCCTCATGCAGAACGAACGGGTGACGGCACCCTGCCTCGCTGAAAAATTTGAGGTCACCCGGCGCACCATCAGCCGGGACATTGACGCGCTCTGCCGGGCGGGCATCCCCATTGTCACCCGGCAGGGGGCGGGTGGCGGCCTGTCCATCGCGGAGGGCTACAGGCTGGACAGGAGCGTGCTGACCGCCGACGAACTTTCCGGCATCATCGCTGCGCTTCGCGGGATCGGCAGCGTGTCCGGGGAGTCTCAGGTCGAGCGCACGCTGGACAAGCTGCGCGTTGGAAGGGATGCCGCGGTATCCCTTCGGGAGCCGGTGGTCATCGACCTTGCGGCGCACCAGCGTGCAGGCCTTACGGATAAGATCGGAGGGCTCAAGCAGGCGATTCGGGAAAGCCGCCGGGTTGCATTCGATTATTTCAGCGAAAAGGGCGAGGCGAAAAGGGTTCTGGAGCCTTGCCTCGTGGTCTTTCAATGGTCGGCGTGGTATGTGTTCGGCTTCTGCTGCGACCGGCTGGATTTTCGCCTGTTCAAGCTGACCCGGCTTTCAAACCTCCGGATACTGGACGAGCGCTTCGCGCCCCGGGAGATACCGCCCGAAAGGCGCAATTTTGGCGCTTTCCTTGAGGGCGGCGAGCGGCTGGTCGCGCTGTTTCACCCGTCGGCCAGACACCAGCTGATGGATGAGTACGGTCCGGACGCCTGGACCGTGGCGGAGGATGGCGCACTCAGACTGGAGGTCCGGTTTGCCAGCCGGCGGTACATCATCGCCTGGCTCCTGGGCTTTGGGAACAGGGTTCGGGTGCTGGAGCCGTCCAGCCTCGCCGGGGAAATCCGGGACGCCGCAGAAAAAATTCTTGCCCTGTACTCTTAACAGGACAGGGTGCTGTCCTGTTTGGCGTGCTATGATGGGCAAAAAGAACCGGGAGGCGGCATTTATGGAACGTGGAGTCATCAAGCGGGCGGCGGAGATCATCGCCCAGAACACCGCGTGCGGGAAACCCTCGGGCGGAGAGCTGTATTGCGTGCTGGCGCTGATGGACGATGAGACAGGCGGGCCGACCGCTTCGGCCATCACCCCGGCGAGGGCGGAGGGCATCGAGTGGATCACCTTCTGCACCGGGCGCGAGAGCAACAAGGCACGGCGCGCCGGGCAGGCGAACCGCGCCGCCGTCTGCTTTGCCAGCGATTGTTATAACATTACGCTGACAGGCAGGGTGGAGGTCGTGACGGATGGGGCCGTCAAGCGCGAAATGTGGTACGACGGGCTCGAGAACCACTTTTCCGGTGCGGACGACCCGAACTACTGCGTACTCCGCTTCCGCACGGAGCGTTATAACCTGCTGGTGGATTGGAAGGAAGCGCGGGGGGCGCTGTAAGGCATCAAAAAACCCTGCGGATTTTTGATGCGCAGGGAAGGAGCCTTCGCGCGCCTGAAGTTCTCCGGAATTTCCGGGCGATGCGCTGACCAAAGGGAAAAATAGCGCCACCAGTGTGCGCACGGGTGGCGCTGTCCCGTTCCCGACACACGCCGTCGGGAACGACGGAAGCCTATCGGGACTTTGTTGACGGTCTGAAGCGCGCCGAGCGTTCGGGGCGGTTTTTTTCTGAGACGGACGCGCTTACGCCTGCAGCTTTTCCGCGATGGCGGCGATGAACGCCTCTGAGGTGACCGCCGTGGGCGAGCCGGTGGCGAGGGACGCGAGGTCCCGGGTCATGACGCCGGACTCGATGGTGTCAAGCGTCGCCTTTTCGAGCCGCTCCGCGAACGCCTCGAGGGGCTTGTTGCCGTCGAGCTCGCCGCGCTTTTTCAGCGCGCCGCTCCAGGCGAAGATGGTGGCCACCGGGTTGGTGGAGGTGGCCTCGCCCTTCAGGTAGCGGTAGTAGTGGCGGGTGACGGTGCCGTGGGCGGCTTCGTACTCGAACGCGCCGTCGGGGCTGACCAGCACGCTGGTCATCATCGCGAGCGACCCAAAGGCGGTGGACACGAGGTCGCTCATCACGTCGCCGTCGTAGTTTTTACAGGCCCAGATGAACCCGCCCTCCGAGCGCACCACGCGGGCGGCGGCGTCGTCGATGAGGGTGTAGAAGTATTCGATGCCGGCCTTTTCAAACAGCGCCTTGTAGGTGCTGTCGTAGATCTCCTGGAAGATCAGCTTAAACGTCTGATCGTAGGTCTTCGAGATGGTGTCCTTGGTGGAGAACCACAGGTCCTGCTTTGCCCAGAGCGCGTAGCGGAAGCACGAGTGGGCGAAGGAGCGGATGGAATCGTCCTTGTTGTGCATCGCCTGAAGTAAGCCCGCGCCCTCAAAGTCGTACACCGCGGCGCGCATCACCATGCCGTCCTCCCCGGTAAAGACGAGCTCCGCCCTGCCGGGGCCGGGCACCCGCATCTCCACGGCGCGGTACACGTCGCCGTAGGCGTGGCGGGCGATGGTGATGGGCTTGACCCAGCGGGGGATGACGGGCTTTACGTTCTTGACCAGGATCGGCGAGCGGAACACCGTGCCGTCCAGCAGCGCGCGGATGGTGGCGTTGGGGCTCTTCCACATCTTCTTAAGCCCGTACTCCTCCACGCGCTGGGCGTTGGGGGTGATGGTGGCGCACTTGACCGAGACGCCCAGCTTCTTGGCCGCCAGCGCGGATTCGATCGTGACCTTGTCATTGGTGGCGTCGCGGCTGGGAAGACCCAGGTCGAAGTACTCGGTGTTCAGCTGCACGTTGGGCTCGAGCAGCTGCTCTTTGATCATCTTCCACAGGATGCGCGCCATCTCATCGCCGTCCATTTCGACGATGGGATTCATCGGGATGCGGCTCATGCTTCTCTCTCCTTTGCGGCCGAAGCGTAGTAGTTCATCAGGCAGCCGTCCAAGAGGATGCGGCGCTCTTCGGCGTCGAGGCCATCCAGCCTGAGGGGGATCTTTCGGCCGTCCGAGAGCCGCGTGGCCGTCATCTCGGATTCGCCGCCCTCGACCGCGGCGCGGATGTTTTCGATGAGGAGGAGGTCGCCCACCCCGCCCGGCGCTTCGTCCGTGGTGAAGGGCAGGATGCCCCAGTTCACGAGGTTCGACCGGTAGCGCTTGGTGGCGTACTCCAGGCAGAGGTTTGCACGCCCGCCCAATACGCGCTGGCAGGAGGCCGCCTGCTCCCTCGCGGAGCCGTCGCCGGGGCGCACCGCCCAGATGGCGCTGGCGTAGCCGGTTTCGGCGGGGCTGGGCACAAGGCGCGCCCACGCTTCCGGCGCGGCGTCCCTGACCGCCTTGGCGCGGCCCACGTAGCCGGGGTCGCGGCGGGAGAGGGTGAAGTCCGAAAGCCGGACCGGGTTCGAGCGGTAGGAGGAGGTCTCGCCGGAGGGGATCAGCTCGTCCGTCGTGGTCACCGGATCGGTCAGAACCGACGCGACGGAGAGCAACAGGTTTTTCGGAAGCGGCCCGAACTTCGGCCAATCGGTGATGTTGGGGCCAAAGGTAAGCGGCTCATTCGGCTTTGCCGCGCCCCAGCCCCGGTAGACCCGCTTTTCGTAGACGGAGAGGTCCATCGGCTGGTCGTGGTCGGCGGGTGGCGCATAGTCGATTTCGTCCGCGCCGGTCAGCACGCCGCCGTTTCTCGCCGTGGCTGCGATGGAGCGCGCGTCCATCAGCGCCACCATCGCCAGCTGGCCCTCGCCGGGCTTCGAGCCCTCGCGGTTTCGGAAGTTGCGGGTGGTGTGGCGCACGGACAAGCCGCCGTTTGAGGGAACGTCGCCCGCGCCGAAGCAGGGGCCGCAGAAGGCGGGCTTGAGGAGCGCGCCGGCTTTCAGAAGCGTCTCGGCGACGCCGCTTTTCAGGATCTGGAGGTTCACCGGCACGGATGCGGGGTAGCACGAGAGCGAGAACGCCCCGCTGCCCACCGAGCCACCGGAAAGGATGGCCGCGGCCTCCGAAAGGTTGTCGTACAGGCCGCCGGCGCAGCCCGCGATCACGCCCTGATCCACCCAAACCTTGCCGCCCGAGACCTTCCCGGTCAGGCTGCCTTCGGGCAGCCCCTCGCGCACCTCAGCCTCCCGGAGGATGTCGCCGGGGTTTTCGAGGAGCGCGCGGATGGGCAGCGCGCTGGACGGGTGGAAGGGAAGCGCGATCATCGGCTCGATGGCCATTAGGTCCATTTCGATCATCGCATCGTAGTACGCGCCCTCGTCCGGGGAGAGCGATTTGAAGTCGCCCGTGCGGCCCGCGCGGCGGAAGAAGGATTCAGCGGTTTCATCGGTCTGCCACACGGAAGACAGGCAGGCGGTCTCGGTGGTCATCACGTCAAGCCCCAGCCTGAAATCCATCGGAAGGTTTTTGACGCCGGGGCCGACAAATTCCAGAATCTTGTTTTTTGCGAAGCCGTTTGCGTACACCGCTTCGCACAGGGCCAGGGCCGCGTCGTGGGGGCCGACGCCCGGCCGGGGCGCGCCCGTCAGGTAGACCAGAACGACATCCGGGCTCTTCACGTCGTAGGTGTTTCCCAGAAGCTGCTTGACCAGCTCCGGCCCGCCTTCGCCGACGCCCATCGTGCCCAGCGCGCCGTAGCGGGTGTGGCTGTCGGAGCCCAAGATCATGCCGCCCGAGCGCGCCATCGCCTCCCGCGCGTACTGGTGGATGACCGCGAAATTCGCCGGCACGTAGATGCCGCCGTACTTGACCGCCGCCGACAGGCCGAAGGCGTGGTCGTCTTCGTTGATGGTGCCGCCCACCGCGCACAGCGAGTTGTGACAGTTGGTCAGCGCGTAGGGCATCGGAAAGCGCTTCATGCCGCTGGCACGCGCCGTCTGGATGATGCCGACGTAGGTGATGTCGTGGGAGATCAGGCTGTCAAACCTCAGGTGCAGCATGCCGTCCTTGAGCTGGGCGCCGGCGCCGTGGGCGCGCAGGATGCGCCCCGCGATCGTGCGCGACCGCTGCTCTTCGGAGGCCGCGGCATAAGGCTCCGGCCGACCGCCGCGCAAAATAACGCCGGATGCGGTCAATTTCACCATCATTTCATCCTCCGGGTGACATTTTGCATCAGTATACAACAGCGTCGCCGCGAAATCAAGATGCTGCAGGATTACGTTTTTGGTTGTGCATTGGAGCGGCTGAAACCGATCTCTGAAAGGCATTTTTGAAATTTTCTGTTAAATGGCTTGCACAATCCCCGGGCTTGCGCTATAATCGCCAAAAGCCAATGGAGGCCGCAAGGCTGCGAGGAGGATATCATGCAGTATATTCAGCAGCAAGAGCTTCGGGAGTACGTCCAGCAGTTTTGCGAACACATCCGCCAGAGCTATTCCATCGACCCCAAGCAGTTTGAACTCCAGAACGTAAAGCGGGGCCTGCGCAATTCCGACGGCACCGGCGTCATGGCCGGCGTCACCAACATCGGCAGCGTTCAGGGCTATCAGATTGTCGACGGCGCGCCGGTTCCAACGCCAGGCCACCTCTATTATCGCGGCATCGACGTAAACGACATCGTATCCGCCCATGTGAAGAACGGCGTCTTCGGTTACGAAGAGGTCAGCTACCTGCTTCTGATCGGAAAACTCCCCACCCAGAGCCAGCTGAACCAGTACCACCGCGCGCTACAGGTGGCGCGGCGGCTGCCGGACGGCTTCACCGAGGACATTATCTTAAAGGCGCCCAGCAAGAACGTGATGAACAAGCTCTCCCGCGCGGTGCTGGCGCTCTATTCCTACGACCCCAACCCGGACGACACTTCCATTGAGAATGTGGTGCGGCAGTCCATGGAACTGACGGCGCGGCTCCCGGTGATCGTGGCCCACGCCTACGCCACCAAGCGCCACTACTATGACGGCCAGTCGCTCTACCTGCACGTGCCGCAGGAAAACATGTCGCTGGCGGAAAACTTCCTGCACATGCTCCGGCGCGACAACCAGTTTACGCCCGAAGAGGCGCACCTATTGGACCTGATGCTCACCATCCACGCCGAGCACGGCGGCGGCAACAACTCGGCATTCACCTGCCGCGTGCTGTCCTCCACCGGCACCGACACCTACGGCGCGATTTCCGGCGCGATCTCGTCCCTCAAGGGCCCGCTCCACGGCGGCGCAAACCAGAAGGTCATGGAGATGTTCCAAGATGTGCGCGAGCACGCCGCCGACCCCTCGAGCGACGGCGCCGTGGCCGATTACCTGCGCCTCGTCCGGGACAAAAAGGCCGGGGACGGCTCCGGCAAGATTTACGGCCTGGGGCACGCGGTCTACACCGTGGACGACCCCCGCGCGATCCTTCTGAAAAAGTACGCCCACGACATGGCGGTCAAGACCGGCTATGACGACGAGTTCGACCTCATGGAGCGCATCGAGCGCATGGGCATCGAGGTGCTGAACGAAAGGCTCGAAGGGCGCAAGACCATGTGCGCCAATGTGGACATGTACTCGGGCCTCGTCTACCGCATGCTCGGCATCCCGGACGAGCTGTTTACCCCGCTCTTCGCCATCGCGCGGACCGCGGGCTGGTGCGCCCACCGCATCGAGGAGCTCCTGACCGGCGGCCGCATCATGCGCCCCGCCTACCGCGCCGTGTCCCAGCGGGCGGAGTACACCGACATCGCGGCCAGGGGTTAAGCATTCCATAGCCGCATACCTGACCGGGCGAGCAATCGCCCGGTCAAGGCATCGAAAAACCCTATGGTTTTTTCGATGCGAAGGAAGGAAACCTGGGTGCGCCTGAAATCCTCACGGATTTCCGAGCGGCGCACTGACCAAAGGTATAGATAGCGCCACCGATATGCGCACTGGTGGCGCTATCCCGTTCCCGGCGTACACGCCGCCGGGAACGATTGAAACCCCTACGGAGACTTTGTTGATGGTCTGACCGGGCGAGCAATCGCCCGGTTTTTGTGTCTCGGAAAAGAGAAAAAGGGGTTGTTTTTCGCGGAAGGAGGTTGACGGGATTCCCGCGCGGGGTTAGAATAGGGTTACTTAGATTGTTACATATTTAAGGATAATGAAATTCCGGTGCGGCGGCACGCGCCCCGGAACCGCGCGGGTGGAGCGTGCTTTATGGAGGAGGAGCGAAGGCGTGGCTTACGAAGATCGGATTCGGCAGATGCTCCTGGGACGGGCGTTTTTCGGCGCCGAGCGAATCTGTGAGATAGTGCGTCTGTTCTTTCGCGGGGACGGAGATGTAACCCTCCATGCCAGGTGCCTGGTGCGCGTGGTGCACGGCGGGCGGATGGTGGCCAGCTCCGCGGACGTGCGGACGCCCGCCATCGACATCCAATCGGTGACGCTGGGGGATTTACGGTGGGATTGCGGCTTCTCCGCCTACGACTTTTCAATGAAAGGATTCTTGGAGCACAACGCCCGCGGGGTGGTGGACGATGTCCGCATCGCACCTTGGGGGGACATGGCTCTCTCGCTGGACAACGCTTCCGAGATCCACATCCTGACGGACAGCACGCTGGACTGGCGGGAGCAGTGGCGCGTGTTCCATGAGGGCGCGCCGGATCGGGCGGAGCACATCGTGCGAAGTTCGACGGGTTTTGGGATGGAGTAGCGCCGTTCGACGGCGCGAAGATCATCAACAAAGTCTCCGTAGGGTTTCAATCGTTCCCGGCGGCGTGTACGCCGGGAACGGGATGGCGCCACCAGTACAGATACTGGTAGCGCTATCCACACCTCTAGTCAGTGCGACGCCCGGAAATCCCGAAGGATTTCAGGCGCACGCAGGCTTTCTCCCTCTGCATCGAAAAAATCGCAGGGTTTTCGATGCCTTGAGCGCCGTTCGACGGCGCGTCAGCAAAAGCCGTCGCCTTTTGAATGGAACGGCCCGCCCCAAGCCTTTTCTTGACAGATTTCCCATCATCGTCTATAATCAATTCGGTCATTTATAGGCGGGGGTGCGTCAATGCTGTACGTGGAGCCGCTGGGCGGGCTGTGCAACCGGATGCGCACCATCGCTTCTTTTTATACGCTTGCCCAGGAGACCGGCGACGATCTGACGGTCATATGGCTGCGCGATGCGGGCATGAACTGCCCTGGCGCGCGGCTTTTTTCGCTGCCGGAGGGCGTGAAGCTGGTGGAAGGTCCCTTCGTGTCAAAGCTTCAGATGCGCCTTCGCAGCATCTCGCGCATCCTGACGCGGCGCGCCGAGGGCAAACGCTTTGATTTGACGGTCGAAAACTGGGAAGCCAAGCGCAGGCTGACGCCGGAATCCGTCCGGGCGATGCGTGGCAAAAGCCTCTACGCCTCCAGCTGCTACAGCTTGGAGAGCGAGTACGAGAAGTACGATTATGCCATCTTCCGCCCCGCGCCGGACATCCGGGCGCTGGCGGAGGGCGTAACGAAGGCTTTTCCTTCAAATTGCGTGGGCATCCACATCCGAAGGACCGACAACACCCAGTCCATCGCCTCCAGCCGGACGGGGGATTTTGTCGACCGCATGCGGCGGGAGGTGGAGGCCGACCCGTCGGTCGCCTTCTTTCTGGCCACCGACTCCCCGGAGGAGGAGCGCGCGCTCCGGGAGATGTTTCCCGGCAAGATCCTCACCTACGAAAAGCGGTCGCTTCAGCGGGACAGCGTCGAGGGCATCGTCGACGCCTATGTGGACTACCTGTGCCTTGCCGCGACCCGGAAGATATACGGAAGCTTTTACAGCTCCTTTTCCCGATGCGCCGCGGCGCTGAAAGGCATCGAGCTGGAGATTGTAACGGATGGCGGCATAATTTAACAATTAGCGCCTATGAAAACCATATCGGCGCGGTATAATAATCCGTGCGACAGATATAGAAGCAATATTTGACTTGAGGGGGAGAAACATGGCGCATAAGTATGTCTACTTGTTCAAAGAGGGAAACGCGTCGATGCGCAACCTTCTGGGCGGCAAGGGTGCGAACCTTGCGGAAACGTCCAGCCTGGGCCTGCCGGTGCCGCAGGGCTTTACCGTTTCGACCGAAGCCTGCACTGCCTACTACGACGACGGTGGCAAGATCAACGACGAAATCCTTCGGCAGATTGACGCCGCGCTGGCGGAGACCGAGATCATCTGCGGCAAGAAGTTCGGCGATCTGGAAAACCCGTTTCTGGTATCCGTCCGCTCTGGCGCCCGCGCGTCGATGCCCGGCATGATGGACACCATCCTGAACCTGGGCCTCAACGACACCGCCGTGGTGGGCCTTGCCAACCTCACCCAGAACGAGCGCTTCGCCTACGACTCCTACCGCCGCTTCATCATGATGTTCTCCGACGTGGTCATGGACGTTTCCAAGTCCAAGTTTGAGCGCATCCTGGACGCGATGAAGGAAGAAAAGGGCGTCCATTACGATACCGAGCTGACCGCCGAAGACCTCAAGGTGCTCGTCAAGCGCTTCAAGGACCTCTACAAGGCCGAGAAGGGCGAGGACTTCCCGCAGGAGCCCAAGGCGCAGCTGATCGAGGCCATCAAGGCCGTGTTCCGCTCCTGGGACAACCCGCGCGCCATCTACTACCGCCGCATGAACGACATCCCCGGCGACTGGGGTACCGCCGTCAACGTGCAGGCGATGGTCTTCGGCAACATGGGCGACACCTCCGGAACCGGCGTTGCCTTTACCCGGAACCCGTCCACCGGCGAGAAGAAGCTCTACGGCGAATACCTGATCAACGCGCAGGGCGAGGACGTCGTGGCCGGCGTCCGCACCCCGAACCAGATTTCTACGCTCCGGGATGTCATGCCCGAGGTGTATGACGAGTTCGTGGCCGTGGCCGAGAAGCTCGAAAAGCACTTCCGCGATATGCAGGACATGGAGTACACCATCGAGCGCGGCAAGCTCTACATGCTCCAGACCCGTAACGGCAAGCGCACCGCCGCCGCGGCGCTCAAGATCGCGGTGGACCTGGTGGACGAGGGCATGCGCACCAAGGAAGAAGCCGTCATGATGGTCGAACCGCGCCTCCTCGACGCGCTTTTGCACCCGCAGTTTGACCCGAAGGCGATCAAGGCCGCCAAGCCCATCGCGAAGGGCCTACCCGCTTCTCCCGGCGCCGCCTGCGGCCAGATGTACTTCACCGCCGACGAAGCCGTCGTCGCCGCGAAGGCCGGCCAGAAGGTGCTGCTCGTCCGGCTTGAGACCTCCCCCGAGGACATCGAGGGCATGAACCACGCCCAGGGCATCCTGACCGGGCGCGGCGGCATGACCTCCCACGCTGCGGTCGTCGCCCGCGGCATGGGCACCTGCTGCGTCGCCGGCTGCTCCGAGCTGCGCATCAACGAGGAGAAGAAGACCCTGGTCGTCGCCGGCGTCACCTACAAGGAGGGCGACTTCCTGTCCATCGACGGCTCCACCGGCAACGTCTACGCTGGCGCCATCCCCACCATCGATGCCGACGTCAGCGGCGATTTCGCGACGCTGATGAGTTGGGCGGACGAAGTGAGGCGCCTCAAGGTGCGCACCAACGCCGACACGCCCCATGACGCCGCCGTCGCCATCAAATTCGGCGCGGAGGGCATCGGCCTGACCCGTACCGAGCACATGTTCTTCGCCGCCGACCGCATCGCGGCCGTGCGTGAAATGATCCTGGCGGACACCGAGGAGCAGCGCCGCGCCGCCCTCGAAAAGCTGCTGCCGATGCAGAAGGGCGACTTCAAGGGCATCTACGAGGTCATGGGCGAGTTCCCGGTGACCATCCGCTACCTCGATCCGCCGCTGCACGAGTTCCTGCCCGCCAAGTCCATGAAGGACGAGATCGCCGCCATCGCCCGCGAGCTGGGCACCACGCCCGATGCCGTGACGGCCAAGATCGACCTTCTGCACGAGATGAACCCGATGCTCGGCCACCGCGGCTGCCGCCTGGCGGTCACCTATCCGGAAATCGCCGAAATGCAGACCCGCGCCGTCATCGAGGCCGCCATCGAAGTGCGCGCCGAGAAGGGCTTTGACATCCATCCCGAGATCATGATCCCGCTGGTGGGCGACTCCAAGGAGCTGGGCTACGTCCGCAAGATCGTCGTCGAGACCGCCGAGAAGGTCATGGCGGAGAAGAACGTCAAGATCGAGTACAAGGTCGGCACCATGATCGAGATCCCGCGCGCGGCCGTCACCGCCGACGAGATCGCCACCGAGGCCGAGTTCTTCTCCTTCGGCACCAACGACCTGACCCAGATGACTTACGGCTTCTCCCGCGACGACGCTGGCAAGTTCCTGGAGGCCTACTACGCGAAGAAGATCTTCGAGTCCGATCC
>JAEZTD010000143.1 GCA_023443705.1 Bacillota bacterium
GTCGCCGAAGTTGGGCAGGCAAAGGATCACGCCGTCAAACTGCCCCTCGTGCTCCTTCAGGAACTTCGCGTACCTGCGGCCCTCTTCGGCGGTTTCGATGGCGCCGTTTCGGGTTGCGGACGGGTCCATGGCGATCCAGCCGTGGCCCGCCTGCTCGACGGCGCGGGTCAGTTCCTCCCGCGCGCCGGCGATCAGCGTCTCCGGAAAGAACCCCCGGTTGGCGAAGTACAGCGCAAACACCATCTTATCCATTTTTACGTCCCTTCCTTTAATTGATAACGTTAATATCAATATGGATTATACGCCGCCCTGCACAAAGTGTCAAGGATTTGAATCGGTCTTTCGCAGGCTGACCTCCACCACGCGGCCGGGCATGCGGATGCCCGCGTCGCGGAATGCCAGCCCGACGCGCTCGTTCACGTCGTACAGCACCGGCCAGTAGTCGCCGGTCAAAACCCACGCCCGCACCGCGTACTTGACGCCCGCCTCGCCGTAGCCGCCGACGCGAACCAGCGGCGGCGGATCGTCCAGCACGCGCTCGTCCTCCAGCGCCTTTGAAATGAGCGCCTTGACGGTCTCCGGGTCGGCCTCGAAGGCGGCAAAAAAGTCGAGGTCCAGCCTTCGCGTTCGGCTCTTTGTGTAGTTGGTGATGAGGCCGGAGGACACGACGCCGTTGGGCGCAAAGATGATCTTGTCGTCGGCGGTGGCGAGTTGGGTATAGATGAGGCCGATGTCCACCACCGTGCCCTCCGCGTCGCCCGCCTTCACGTAGTCGCCGACGATGAAGGGCTTTGTGGTCAGCACCAGAAGGCCGCCCATCAGGTTCATCAGCGTGTTCTGCACCGACAGCGAAACCGCGAGGCCCACCACGCCGACGAGCGCCACCAGCGACGTGATGGGAATCCCCAGCGAATCCGCCACGATCAGCGCGGTGACGGTATAGAGCAGGATGTTCAGCGCGGACTTGACGAAGGTGTGGAGCGACCGCTCGACGCGGATTCGCCCCAGCGCCCGGTCAGCGTACCGGACGACAAACCGCGCCAAAAACGCGCACACGACCAGCGCGACGACCGCCTGCAGGAGGCGGCCGACGGTGATCGTGCCGATGGAAGAAGCGAGAAAGCCGTTTATCGAGTCGTTTACCGCTTGGGGCACGGGTGCCTCCCGATTACAGCGCTTCGAAGGCCTCGCCAGCGATTTCGATGGTCTCGGCGATGTCCGCGTCCGACAGCGCGTAGTTGATGAAGTGGTTGTGGTGGTTGGTCAGGAACACACCGCGCTTCACCATCTCGGCGATCCAGCGCTGGTGGAGCATCAATGAATCGTCGTCCGCGAGGCGCAGGTAGAACAGGGACGGCGCGCCGGAGGCAATCAGCGTGTGGCCATGTTTCTTCGCCTCGGCCACGAGGCCGTCGGTCAGCGCCTTGCCCTTTTCGCTTAGGATGCGCGGCAGGTCCAGCTTTTTCATCTTCTCGATGCAGGCGATGCCCGCGGCGAAGGGCACAGCGCTCATCCAGTAGCTGCCGGTGTAGGAAAGACTCGAAACCGCGTTGCGGAAGGCTTCCTTTCCGCAAAGCGCCGACACGTTGTGGCCGTTGGCGATGGCCTTGCAAAAGCAGATAAGGTCCGCCTCAAAGCCGAAGTAGTGGTCGCTTCCCGCCACGTCCAAACGGAAGCCCGCGCGCACGTCGTCGATGATGAGCAGCGCGCCCGTCTCGTCGCAGATTTTGCGAACCCCGGCCCAGAACCCATCCGCGGGTAGCATGTTGTCCACGAAGTTGCCGTGCATGTAGGGCTGGGAGATGACCGCCGCGATCTGCCCCTTGTTGTTCTCGAATGTCTCCTTGAGGCCCTCCAGGTCGTTCCACTGGACGTAGAGGTTGTTCGCGACGTCCTCCTCCAGAATGCCCGGGTAGTCCACCTTCTGGGTCCAGGGCGCGACGCCGTGGTAGTAGCCCTTGAAGAACACGATTTTTTTGCGGCGCGTGTGGGCGCGGGCGGTCATGATGGCGGCGGTGGTCACGTCGCCGCCGTTCTTGGCGAAGAAGGCCCAGTCGGCCGAGGCGACGGTATCGACCATCAATTCCGCGAAGTCCACGATCAGGGACGGCGGCGCGGTCACGCAGTCGGCGATTCCCATCTGCCGCCGCGCGGCCTCGTCCACGTCCGGGTCGCCGTAGCCCAGGATGTTCGGGCCGTAGGCGCACATGTAGTCGATGAAGCGGTTGCCGTCCAGATCCCAGAAATACGCGCCCTTCGCGCGGCTGGAGAACTGCGGGAACGCCGAGGGCGGGATGTGGCAGCCCTCCGCCGGGCCCTGGTGGCCGTACAGGCCGGAGGGGATGACCGAAATCGCCCGCTCGAACATGGCGCGCGTCTTCTCATAGCTGTACACAGGATGCTTCATGCTGCGCCCTCCTACGAAAGATAGACCGACACGCGGTCCAGAATGCGGTTGATGTTGTCGATCATCGATATCATGCCCCGCATCTCGATCTCACCGCGGCCGATGCAAGCGACGGCGTTGACCTTGCCGTCAAAGAGCGCACGGGCCAGCTTGAGGCTGGTGAAATGCATCACCGCCCGGGGGCTTTCGGGCAATTCAAAAATGGCGGTCAGTTTGCTGTCCTTGGCCCGGAGCGTCGCCGCGGGGCCGTTTTCAATGGACAATTCCACATCGCCGTCCAGAATGTGCGACGCGCTGAAGGCGCCGATTTTGTCGTGGTTGCCGATCTGCGCCACCGCCTGGGCGATCACGCGGAACATCAGCTCGGTGCTGGTGATGAAGAAGCCCTCGTCCGCGAGGGCCTCCGGCGCGGCCTTCAGGTACTTTGTCAGAATGTCGGTGAGCTTGGTGAAGCGCCGAAGGAGAAAAAACACGTGGTGCAGCCCCTTCAGCGGAAAGGGCGTGACGGTGCCGGCGATCATGCCGTTGAATTTTTCGGGAGACGAAAAGGCCAGCCGCATGTCGCACTGGTCCGCGCCCTCCTCCATCCGGCAGAGCCCGTTTTCAAACACGAGCGTCGCAGACGGGCCATTCTTTACGCGGAAGCCCAGCCGGAAGGGTTTTTTGACGGTGGCGAGCTGCCTTGCCGCCGGGTCCAGCTCGGTAAGCCTGGGCAGCGCCCCCAAGACGGCGTACAGGTTGACGTAAGCAAGCGTCGTTTGATCCATTTGCTAAGCCCCGCCTTCATGCCTTTATGATTTATACCCACATTATACCGTCCGGTGCGCGCGTTTGCAAGGGCGGCACCCCGAAACGGCAAATGCGACTGATCCGCAGGCTTTACGCCCGCGGATCAAGCGGAATCACCCAAGCGGTGGCGCGGGGAAAATGGTTGCGTGGGGCTGGTCCCCCCCGGCATCGCTTGCCGGTTCCGGCGTCGGGGCGGGCGAAGGCGTGGGCGTGGGTGCCGGGGTTGGCGCGGGCGTGGGCATCGGTGCGGGTGTCCAGGTTGGCGCGGGCGTCGGGGTTGACGCGGGTGTGGGAATGGGCGTAGGTGTCGGCGTCGGTGGGGACGTCGGCGTCGGCGCGACCGACAGCGGTACCGAAAGACCTTCCGGCAGCGGGGTTTCCGCCGCCGCGGTGATGGCCGCCCCGTCCGGCGCGGGCCCGATCAGGCCCAGCCGCTGCTTCCAGCGAAGGATGCGGCGGACGGACTCGTCCAGCCGTGCCTCCGTGATGCGCCCGGCCTTGACCGCCTTCATAAGCCCCCTGTAACCGGCCTGATAGTTGTTGAGCATCAGCATGTCCGCGCCCGCCTCGACGGCCATGACCACGGCCTTGTCGTTCGGGTATTTTCGCGTGATCGCCTTCATCGCGAGGCCGTCGGTTACGACGACGCCATCAAACCCGAGACCCCGCAGCGCTGCGATGACCTTCGGGGACAGCGACGCCGGGAGGGTGCCGTCCAGACACTCGACGATGTTGTGGCTGACCATGATCGAGCCGACCCCTGCCTCCGCGCCCGCCTGAAAGGGCAGAAAGTCCCTCGTTTCAAACGTTTCCAGCGGTCGCTTGTCCACCACCTTGCCATGGTGGGTGTCCCGGTTTCCGCCGTAGCCGGGAAAGTGCTTGAGCATGAGGCCCAGCCCCTCCTCATTGCTCACCGTCACCACTTCGCGGATGTATTCGGCCACCTCGGCGGCGTCGGTGCCGAAGGAGCGGCTGTAGATGAAGTCCCCCTTGCGCTCGGGCACGTCGGCCACCGGCGCGAGGTTGACGTTGATCCCCATTGAAAGCAGAAGCTCCGCCTTTTCTCGGGCGTCCGCCAGCACCGCCTCCATGCCGCCTTCCTTTATGAGCGCCATCGGTGACGGGAACTTCTTCTTGCGGTAGGCCTTGTAGCGGCTCATCCGGGTGGTGGAGCCGCCCTCCTCGTCGACCCCGACCAGCATCGGGATCGCGCTCGCCGCCTGACACCGTTCGGTAAATTCCAGCACAGTCTTGGGCGTCCTGCCGGAAAAGTGGGTGGCGTACAGCACATAGCCGCCCAGCGCGTATTTTTTCGCGTCCTTTGCGGCGGCCTTCGCGCCGTTGGGCGCGGTGACGAAGAACATCTGGCCGACCTTCTGCTCGATGGTCATGCCCGCCAGGATCTCCTCCACCGGGTCTACAACGGCCGCCCGGCCCGGCGCGGAAGCGCAGAGAACGAGAAGCGCGATCAGCGCCGCGCACCACCGCCTGAACATGAAAGCCCCCCCATCCGCCCGTTTGGGCGCTACCGACCATTATAGTGAGGCAGGGGGCACGCTGTCAACCGCGCCGAAAGCGGACGCCCGGCGCGGCCGAGGCCATCCCAGGCGTCCAAATACAAAGGCGCAAAGGTTTCATCCGGTGCTTGTTTCAAAAAACTAAATCAGTTCCAGCTGCCGCTTCCACGCGAGGATGCGGCGCAGCGACTGGTCGATGCGCGCCTCGGAGATGCGGCCGCTTTCGACCGCCTTCACGACGGCGGCAATGCCGGTTTCGAAATCGGCGGAGATCAGCATGTCGTTCCCCGCCTCGACGGCCAGAACCGCCGCATCCGACTGCCCGTAGACTTCGGTGATCGCGCCCATGGCGAGATCGTCGGTCATCGCGACGCCTTTAAAGCCCAGGTTCCGAAGCGCCTTGACCGCCTTCGGGGACAGCGACGCCGGGTGTTTCTTGTCAAGCGCGGTGATGATGTTGTGGCTGACCAGAACCGCCTGCGCCCCAGCCCCAATCCCGGCGCGGAAGGGCAGAAAATCCCGCCTTTCAAACGCCGAAAGCGGCCGGTCGTCCACGATGATGCCGGTATGGGTGTCGCCGTTGTCGCCGTAGCCGGGGAAGTGCTTAAGAACCGCGCCGATCCCGGCTTTTCCGCTCTCCTTCACCACCGCCGCCACATACTTCGCGGTGAGCGCCGGATCAGTGCCGAAGGATCGGCCGTAAATGTAGGACTTTTCGCTCGCGGGCACGTCGGCCACCGGCGCGAGATTGACGTTGACGCCGAGGGCGAGGAGCAGTTCCGCCTTCTCCCGGACGTCCTTTAAGATCGCGTCCGCGCCGCCGGCCTTGTACACCGCCTGGGGCGACAAAAACTCACTGGCCCTGAACGCACTGAAGCGGCTGACCCGGGTGACGCTGCCGCCCTCCTCGTCCACGGCGATCAGCATGGGCACCTTGCTCGCGCGCTGCCAGCTCGCGGTTTTCTTTTTGACGCTCGCGGGGGTTTCATCCGCAAAATCCCTCGCGAAGAGCACGTAACCGCCGGGCTGATACGTTTTAACCGCCGCGAGCGCGTCCGCCGGGCAGACCGCCAAAAACATCTGGCCAACCTTTTCGGAAAGACTCATCCCCGCGATGATCTTTTCGATTTGTTCATTCTTTGCCGAGGCCGTGACCGCGGCGGACAGCACAAGCGCCAGCGCCAGCGCCGCACACAGCGCCCGCTTCGCTTTTTTGCCCATGCATCCCACCTCCGTTTGCTTGTTTCATACATTTATGCGCATTTTAAATATTCACTTATGCGCACCGTACATTATGAAGCGCGGCCACGGCGCTGTCAACCGGACGTTTCTTCCAGGCATCGAAAAACCCTTCGGATTTTTCGATGCAAAGGAGACTGCGTGCGCCTGAAATCCTGAAGGATTTCCGGGCGGCGCGCTGACTTAAGGTACGGATAGCGAGACCAGTGTACGCACTGGTCGCGTTATCCCGTGCCCGGCGTACATGCCGCCGGGCACGATTGAACCCTGCGGGGTCTTTGTCGACAGGCTGCACTTGCCGAAAATCCTGTGGATTTTCGGCGGGCGTGGCATAGCGTCATGCCCATCGGTCTGTCGGGCGCGAAGTATTTAATCAAGGTTACTTCCCGCTTCGAGAAAGCGCGCGAAGCTGCTCGACCAGTTCGTCGTACTGCCGGTTCAGTTCTTCGGGGCTGTCGCCTTTTTTCGGTTTTGAAAGGCGCGCCGCCAGCTGGGCCATGCGCATTTCCAGAATCATCCGATCCGGCGCGGGCGCGGCGGGCGCTTCCCTTCTCGCGCGCCACGCGTCCAGCGTGCCCTCAAACGCCTCCAGCCGCCCGCCTTCAAATGTGATCAGCCGCGTCGCCACCTGCTGGGTGAAGCGCCGGTCGTGGCTGACGAAGAGCAGCGTGCCGCCGTAGTCCGCCAGCACGTCGCCCAGCGCCTCC
>JAEZTD010000161.1 GCA_023443705.1 Bacillota bacterium
ACTGAACGCAAAAACAGGTCCCGTGAATCTCTGATTCACGGGACCTGTTTTCGTTTTGGCAAACGTTGATGCGCCTTTCGATGCGCTCTTTGGCTGCGTTATACCCGTTCCGCTTCAATCGTTCCCGGCGGCGTGTACGCCGGGAATGGCAATCCGCCGCCAGTGCGCACACCGGTGGCGGATTCAATACCTTCGGTCAGTGCGCCGCCCGAAAATTCCAGAGGATTTCAGGCGCACGCAGGCTCTTTTTACGCGCTGAAAGGCGCGCGGCGGATTTCAGCGCCTACTTGATCGACCCCTCCACCATACCCTTGATGATGTACTTCTGGGCGAACAGGAACAGGATGATGATCGGCAGCATGGCCAGCATCGCGCTGGTCAGGATCAGGTCCCACTGCTTCAGGTACGAGCCGACGAAGGCCGTGACCGCCAGCGGGATGGTCTGCACCGAGCCGTTTGAGCCGAGCACGAGGAGCGGCAAGAGGTAGTCGTTCCAGATCCAGATGCCGTTCAGGATCAGGACCGTCACCGCCACCGGCTGGAGCAGCGGCAGCACGATGCGGAAGAAGGTGGCGGCCTGGCCGCAGCCGTCGATGGTGGCGGCTTCCTCGAGTTCCAGCGGCACGCCCTTGATGAAGCCGTGCAGGATGAAGATGGACATCGAGCAGCCAAAGCCCAGGTACGCGAACGCGATGCCGTGATAGGTGCCCAGAAGCGGAACCCCGACGGCGGTGCCGAGGATCCTCAGCCACCGAACCAGCGGGAACATGACCACCTGGAAGGGGATGACCATCGCCGCGACGAAGGCGAGGAACATAACCGTGGACCAGCGGGTCTTGTTGCGCACCAACACCCAGGCGCACATGGACGAGAACAGGAGGATCACCGCCAGAGAGACCGCGGTGATGATGACCGAATCGATGAACGCGCCGAGGTAGTCGGTGGTGGGGTTGTTGAAGATGGTGACGATGTTCGTGAACATCTGGCCCCAGTTCTCCGGCAGCGCCACAGCGCTGTAAATGATCTCCTTCGCGGTTTTTCCCGCGTTCACCACCACGATCCAGAAGGGCACCATGAACAGGAGGAAGAGGACGACGCCCGTGACCTCGGCGGCGATCCTGCCGACGCCGCGCGAGGAACCCCGCTTCGTGCCGACCGCTTCGAGGGAGAGCGGGTTCTGCTTCATGGACATTACATCTCCACCTCCTTGCGCTTGTTGAAGTAGACCTGCACCAGCGAGAAGACCACCAGCACCAGGAAGAACACAACCGACTTGGCCTGGGCCTCGGCCATCTTGTTGGCGCCGTTGGCGGTGACGTAGATGTCCATCGCGAGCAGTTGGCTGGCCTTGACCACGCCGCCCGAGAAGAAGGTGCTGGGGCCGCCGTTGGTCAGCGTGAAGTTCATATCAAACTGCTTGAAGGAGTTGGTCAGCGTCAGGAACAGCGAGATCGTGAAGGCGTTGGCCATCATCGGGATCAGGATGCGGCGCATGCGGGTGAAGTAGCCCGCGCCGTCCACCGAGGCGGCCTCCATGATGCTGGACGGCACCGACTGGATCGACGCCACGTAGATCATCATGATGTAGCCGGCGTACTGCCATGTGTTGACGAAGCTCATCGCCCAGATCACCGTGTCGGTGCGGGCGATCAGCGACTTGGACAGAAACGGGATCGCATCCCCAGCCATCAGGAACACGTTGTTGAACAGGAACTGCCAGATGTAGCCCAGCACGATGCCGCCGATCAGGTTGGGCACGAAGAAGCCCGCGCGGTAGAGGTTTCGAAGCCGCGCCGGCCCGGTGACCAGGAGCGACAGGAAGAAGCTGACCACGTTGACCAGCACCACGTTGATGGCGGTGTAGACGACCGTGATCATGAATGAATAAAGAAACTGGGGCTGATGGAACATGCCCCGGAAGTTTTCAAAGCCAATAAAGGTGATGACCTCGCGCACGCCGTTCCAGTCGGTCATCGAATAGTAGATGCCCAGAAAGAACGGGCAGAGGATGACCATCACGAACGCAAACACGCAGGGGAACATGAATGCGAGGTCTACCCACAGTTTTCGTTTCAAGGCGAGCGCCCCCTTTTCAGCCCGGGCTGCGCCCGGCCTTATGCGATACGGATGGGAACCGGCAGTTTGTGGAGCTCCGGTCGTTCCCGTCGCAGTGCGCCGGGAACGATTTTCTGCCATCAGTACGCATACTGGTGGCAGAAACATTGCAGTGGATTGGCAACCCGACTCAACGGGGGTTCCGGGGGCCGAAGCCCCCGGATAAAGGCAGCCGAGATGTCTTACATGGAGGGGATGGTCTTGATGGCGTCGGTCAGGTACTGAGCGAGCGCCGCGGCGTCGGAATGATCCTGCGCGAACAGGTCGAAGATCGGGCCCAGAACGTTCTGGCCGGTGCCGTCCGGCATGGAGCCGAAGCGCCAGTTGAAGTTGCCGCCCTTTGCGCTGGCTTCCACCAGCGCGGCGGAGAACTGGCCGGTGGGCTTGAGCGAGACGGACTTGAACGCGGGCACCATGCCGGCCTGGTTGACCATGTAGTCGGCTCCCTCGGCGGTGGTGGCCATGTAGTCCAGGAAGTCCTTCGCGGCCTTCTGCTCGGCCTCGGGGGCGCCGCTGTTCAGGCAGTACCAGCTGGGCGCGGCCATGTAAAGGCCGGTCAGCTCCTGCTTGTCGGTGAAGCAGTGGGAGATGTAGCCCATCTTGAAGGTGACGCCGAGCTGTTTCATGTTCGGATCCACCCAGTTGCCCTGGTGCAGGAACGCGGCCTTGCCCTGGGCGAACGCGGAAACCTGGGCGTCGTAGTTGCCGTTGGTCAGGTTGTTCTGGTCGGCGAAGTCGAACAGAAGCTTCACGTAGTTGCAGTAGTCGGCGAGACGCTCGGCGTCCACTTCGCCCTTGAGCAGCTTGTCCAGCACGGAAGTGTCGTCATAGGCGAGACCGCCGGCCAGGTAGGCGTTGAAGTTGTGGTTGCCGGTGACCCACCACATGCCGCCCGCAATGGAGGTGGCCATGGAGACTACGGAGTCGAGGCCCAGGTCGGCCTTCATGCCGTCGATCTTCTCAAAGGCGGCCTTCACGGCGGAGTAGGTGGTCAGCGTGGCGGGGTCGATGCCGGCCTTCTCAAGGATCTCGGCGTTGTAGCCCAGGCCGAAGCCTTCGACGGCCACCGGGAAGCCGACGACCTTGCCGTCGTCGCCGATGAAGGCGAAGTCGGTGTCCTTCACCCAGGCGCAGTCGGACATATCGCTCATGTTGTCCTTCCACAGGTCGTAGCCGCCCTTGCCCTCGATGTTGTACAGGGTAGGCATCTGGCCAGCCTGCAGCTTGGCCTTCAGCGCGGCGCCGTAGTCCGCGCCGCCACCAAACGTCTCGATCTTGACGGTGACGCCCGGCGTGGCTTCGGAGTACGCGGCGGCAAACGCCTGCAGCGCCGAATCGATCTCAACCTTGAGCTGGAACATGGTGACGGTCACTTCCTGCTCCGCGTTCGCAACCGGGATCATGCCCAGCGCGAGCAGAAGCGTAAGGGCCAGCGCGACGATTTTCTTCATGGGTCAGCCTCCTTGCAATTCGTGTTTTATCACACACACCAAATATACGCGCTCTATCCGGCTTTGTCAAGCCGGATGTTTACAAACAGGTCTGTATGCTTGCTGAAAACGTTACCGAAATGGGCAAAATATGCATAGATTTTCAGACCAAAACGCTATAATCTTCAAAAATTAACAATTAAAAAACGCGCCCGGAAGGGGCGCGTGTGTGATGAAAACGGTGAATCGCCCTCAGGGGGCGGGCGCTTCCGGCGCGGGGGTTGAAGCCTCAGGCGCGGGGGTCAAAGCCTCCTCGGCTGCTGCTGCGGCCTCCGGCGCCGGGGTTTCGGCTGCTTCAGGTGAAGCCAGGAGATCGTCCGGCGTCGTGGCCGCGGCGTCCGCAGCCGCGAGGAGGTTCCGGGCGAAGTCGGAATCGGGCGTGGGGCCGGTGAGCTGGTCGATCATGGAGCGCAGCACCCGGGTGGCGGTGTCCGGGTTGACGCAGGCGGCGAAGACCACGGCGTACTTGTCCCGGTTGTCAAAGGCGATGTCGTCGCCCTGCATCTTGTTAAGGCCCGAGAGATCGACGGCGAAGACGCGTCTGACCGAGGTGGGGTTTCCTTCATCGTCCGCCTCGGGCAGCGTGACGGCCAGCGCCGCGGGCAGGACGCCGCTTTCCACATACGGCTCCAGCGGCAGCGCGCCGCCCTGGGCGACCAGATTCTCCAGCATCTCCCGGTTGACCACGTAGATGGCGGAGGAGCCTTCCGCCAGCATGACGGTGTACTTCTGCGCGCCGTAGATGTCGGTGGTGGCGTCGCCAGAGTAGGCGATGTTGAGGATGTTGACCTCCTCGAGGTTCTCATCCGTCGGCGATACGTCCTCCAGCGCCTTTTGCGCCACGGCCGTGAGCGCCTCATCGTCAAAGATGCTGTTGCCCACCAGCTGGATGTCCACCCGGTGGTAGCGGTCGGGGCGGTATTCGGTCATCGTGTAGACCAGGTCCACGAGCAGAAATGCGAGTACCGCGATGCCGATGTAGATCCATTTGCCGTAGTGCAGGTGGTTTTTGATCCGATCTTTTGAACAGCGGGTGTCGGGCATGGGACAGCCTCCTTGAAATTGTGTCACAAGAAGGGCGGCGGTGTTCAAACCGCCGCTATGTTGCGTCTATTCTTTTGGCTTCATTGTGGGGAAGAGCAGGACGTCCCGGATCGATGGGGAGTCGGTCAAGAGCATCACCAACCGGTCGAGGCCGAAGCCCAGCCCTCCCGTCGGGGGCAAGCCGTACTCCAGCGCCAGCACGAAGTCCTCATCCACGGTGGCGTTGGCCCCCTGGGCGCGCTTTAAAGCCACCTGACGCTCAAACCGCTCGCGCTGGTCGAAGGGGTCGTTCAGCTCGGAGAAGGCGTTGCCGAACTCGCTGCCGACGATGAAGAACTCGAACCGCTCGGTGAGGAGCGGGTTAAACGCCTTGCGCTTGGCCAGCGGCGACACCTCGATGGGGTAGTCGTAGATGAAGGTGGGCTGGATCAGGTGATCCTCGACGGTGGCCTCGAACAGAAGGTTCAGGCATTCGCCGCGGGTGAAGTTCTTATCCACCTCGTAGCCGGCGGCCTTGAGCTTTTCTCGGGCGTCCTCGTCGCTCGTCCAGGAATCGTAGTCGAGGCCGGAGTGGGTCTTGACCGCCTCGGCCATCGTCATGCGCGCCCAGCGCCCGCCCATCTCCACCGCCTGGCCCTGATAGCTGAGGCTGGTGGTGCCGCAGGCCGCGAGGGTCACGTACTGGAACAGCTCTTCGATCAGGTCCATCATGCCCAGATAGTCGGTGTAGGCCTGGTACATTTCAACGGAGGTGAACTCCGGGTTGTGGCGGGTGTCCATGCCTTCGTTTCTGAAGATGCGGCCCACCTCGTAGACCCTGTCCATGCCGCCGACCACCAGCCGCTTTAAGTGCAGTTCGGTTTCGATCCGCAGGAACATGTCGATGTCCAGCGCGTTGTGGTGGGTGACAAAGGGGCGCGCCGCCGCGCCGATCTCCAGCGTGCCGAGAACGGGGGTATCCACCTCGAGGTAGCCGCGCGCGTCCAAAAAATCCCGGACGGCGCGGATGATCCTGGACCGCTTGATGAAGGTGTCCTTGACCTCGGGGCTTACGATGAGGTCAAGATACCGCTGGCGGTAGCGAAGGTCCATGTCCTTCAGGCCGTGGAACTTCTCCGGCAGCGGGTGCAGGCACTTGGTGAGCAGCGTGAGGCCCGTGGCGTGCACCGAGATTTCGCCGGCCTTGGTGCGAAACACCGTGCCGGTGACGCCGATGACGTCGCCCAGGTCGAAATCCTTGAAGAGCGCATAGGCATCCTCGCCCACGTCGTCCCGGCGGACATAGACCTGAATCTTGCCGTCCGCGTCCTGCAGGTGCGCGAAGCTTGCCTTGCCCATCACGCGGCGGGAGACCATGCGCCCGGCAACGGCCACCGCCTGGCCCTCCAGCGCATCATAATTGGAAACAATCTTCCCGGAGGTATGGGTTTGGTCAAAGCGGGTGATGGCGTAGGGGCTCGTGCCCGCCTCCGCCAGCGCCCGAACCTTGCCAATACGGATCAGGCTCTGTTCAGACGCGTTCTCTGCCGCCCCGGGGAGCACTTCGGACATCGGTAAAACCCCTCTCGGTTATGCGCTTAATTCTTGAGAATCTCCAAGACCTTCAGCCGGATCAGGCCGCCGGGCGTCTGAGCCTGCACGACATCTTCCGGTTTCGCACCCATCAGCGCGCTGCCGATGGGGGATTCCGTGGAGACGAAGAGCTGTTCCGGCTTGGCCTCGGTGGCGCCGACGACGGTGTAGATGTCTTCCTCGTTGTATTCAAGGTCCAGTACCTTGACCCTGGAGCCCACGCCCACCGCGTTTTTGGGGCGGTCGGACTCGTCGATCACGACGGCCTTGCGCAGCATCTCCTCGAGCACGCGGATGCGGCCCTCGACGCGCGCCTGCGCGTTCTTGGCCTCGTCGTATTCCGCGTTTTCGCTCAGGTCGCCAAAGGAGAGCGCGGTTTTGATGTCCGCAGCCACTTTCGCGCGCTGCACGACCTTCAGATCGTTGAGCTCTTCTTCAAGCTTTCGCTTGCCGTCTGGGGTCAGAACGACGCTCTGGTTGGAAAGGTCGTTGTTCTCCAAGTTTTTTCCCTCCCGCATGCTCCGGCGACGGAGTATAAAGAAATAGCCGGAAACAACGAACACCGCGCGTTTCGGCGCGCAGTGTCCTCGGATTCCAGACGGGGGCATTATAGCATGGCGCGGCGGGGCTGTCAAGCGCGCCCGGGCGCGTAAAAAACCCTTGCGGTTTTTTTAGTGCAAAGATAATGAAGCCTGTGCGCGCGCGGAAGCGAGCAGCCGGCGATGTTGAGAGCGTCGGACAGTCCGAGTATTACGCGAAGCCTGCGCGCGCGGAAGCGAGCAGCCGGGGCATTCGGGCGGAAACATAGGTTAAATGTGCGTAAAACGCATTGCGCATTTGGCGCTTGCCTGATAAAATCATAAATTAGCGCATCCTTGCCCCGGTACGCTGCCGGGGCCGCCAAGTCCATAAGGAGGTGAAAGTCATGAACCAATACGAAGCCATGTATGTCATCGACACCCAGCTCGAGGAAACTGTCCGTCAGGACCTGATCGCCCGCTTCAGCGGCCTCGTCGCCGCCAACGGCGGCACCGTCGACCGCGTTGACGAGTGGGGCAAGCGCCGTCTGGCCTACCCGATCAACTACAAGACCGAGGGCTACTACGTGCTGATGTACATCACCGCGCCGTCCGATCTGCCGCGGGAGCTGGAGCGCAACCTTCAGATCTCCGATTCCGTGCTGCGCTACCTGGTGACCCGTTTCGAAGGCGCGCTGCCGCCCAAGCGGGAGCCGCTGAAGCC
>JAEZTD010000240.1 GCA_023443705.1 Bacillota bacterium
GTCAAAGCTCGAGTGTGAAGGACTGATCGAGCGTCGGCAGGGACGGCGAAGCTATGCCGCGGAAGCCCGGCTCGTCTACAGGGGCCGCCGCCACAACCGCGTGGCGCTGGTCAGTTACGCCCCCGACTATTTTGACATGCGGGATTTGAGGGCCGCGGCCATCGATAAGCTCGAGGCCGACGGGTATGAAGTCGTGGAGCGCTACCTGAGCGACTCCATCGCCGTCGAGCGGGAGGCGCTTATGGGGCTGGTGGACGTTCCGCTGGACGGCCTGATCCTCGAGGGCATCGGCACCAGCATGCCCACTTTCAACATAGACCTTTTCAGGCGCTTTGAGGCGATGGGCCTGCCGATGGTGTTCACAAACGGATACCACAGGGACGTCCGCGCCGCCCATGTGGTTGCGAACGACCGGGCGGTAATGCATGGCATGGTGGATCATCTCGCCGCGCTGGGGCATCGCGCGATCGGCGGCATCTTCGCGGGCGAGCAATACCAAGGGCTGATGCGCTATCAGGGATTCATGGACGGCCTCAAGGCCAACGGTCTGGAGTACCGGGACCGGCGGGTACTGTTTTTGTCCTACACGGACCGGCGCTATATCTTTGACAACCTGTTTAATGCCTATCGGGACAGCCTCTTGGAATGCACGGCCATCGTGTGCTTCAGCGACTCCTACGCCGAGTTTCTGGAGGCCACGCTTCGCAGAAACGGGATTTTAATCCCCGAGGGCATGTCGGTCACCGGCATGGACAACCTACCAGACGCGCCCAAAGGCATGAATCTGACCACCGCCACGCTGCCCCTTCGCGAAATGGGCGAACGCGCAGGCAAAATCCTGATGCAGATGATCGCCACCCGGAGCGACGTGGAAAGCGCGATGGTGGACTGCGGGTTTGTGCTGGGAGAATCCACCTGCCCGCCCAGAAAGGCGTAAACCTTTCGGACGTGTTGCCGATATATAGTTTGGTGTTTTGGTACGAAAGGCGCGAAAGGCGCGAGAGGGGCGAGGCGGGGCTTGAGGATTCTAAACCGGCTGATTCGACTGGTCTCGATCTCCATCGCGGTGGTCGCGGGCTCCATGACCCTCATGATGGTGCCCTACTTCTCCGCCATTGGCAAGGTGGCGCGTACGCGCCCGGTGGAGACCATTCGGCCCGCCGAAACCGAGGCGCCCGAAGCGACGCCCATGCCTGAAACAAAAGCCCCCGCACCTTCCGTCGGCGGCGAAGGGGGCGCGGCAAAGGCGCTCAGCGCGGAGGCGCTGTCCGCCACGCCCGCGCCGCTTAAGGTCGTGCCCGTCGAACCTGACCTTCCGGAGGATCTCGAACTGCCGGAGGGCCTCGAGGTCGCGCCCAGGAGCACGGTGCGACGGGATGTCGCATTGAGCAGCCTGGTCTACCCCGACGGCGGCATGAGCATCCCCGCTCTCTATCAGCGAAACTACAAGACCCCCGTCGCCAACCTGAAGGGGCGGGACATCTCCGTGTGGACCTCCGGCTGCGGCGCGGCGGCGGTTTCGATGATCGTCAGCTACATGACGGGCGCTGCGGATCAAACCCCCTACACCCTTTTTCGGTGGGCCGCGGAGAAGGGGCTGTACAGGGGCTCCGGCCTGGACCACAGCGCCCTTACTTGGATGGCTGAAATGTACGGCATCGGCAGCCGATGGATTAAACCGGACGCGGGCGCGATCCTGTCGGCGCTGGCCACCGGGAACCCTGTGATCGCCCACATGGGCCGGGGCGTCTTCACCGACAACGGGCACTACATCGTGCTGCGCGGCATTGCGCCGAGCGGCGAGATCTACGTAAACGACCCCGCCAGCCCCGAGCGAAGCACCCAGACGTTCCCGCTGGAGCGGATCATCGCCGAGAGCAAGTCCGACGATCCGTTCATGATCTGTACCCGGTCGGGCGCGCAGGCGTCGGCCGCGAGCTGAACGGGCGGATTTGTCGAGTGGAAAGCGCCACCAGTGTGCGCACTGGTGGCGCCACAAGGCATCGAAAAACCCTATGGTTTTTTCGATGCGAAGGAAGGAATCCTGCGTGCGCCTGAAATCCTCGCGGATTTCCGAGCGGCGCACTGACCAAATGTATAGAAAGCGCCACCAATATGCGTACTGGTGGCGCTATCCCGTTCCCGGCGTACACGCCGCCGGGAACGATTGAAACCCCTACGGAGACTTTGTTGATGGTCTGAAGCGCCACCAGTGTACGCACTGGTGGCGCTTTCCCGTTCCCGGCGTACACGCCGCCGGGAACGATTGAAATCCTACGGAGACTTTGCCCATGGTCTGAAGCGCCGCGAGACCTATGACGGTCCCGCGGCGCTTGAGTTTTGGGGTTGTTACTACAGAACGACCTGCGAGGTGTACTCGATCTTGATGCTGCCCACCTTCGTGCGCAGAAGCTTGGCTTTATTGCCGTTGCCGTCTTCGATGGTCATCTTTTCCAGTTCGTTGGCGTCAAAAAAGGCGACGACTTTGCCCTCCACGAAACCCGCCCAGTTGACGCGCTTTTCGCCCTCCGGGTTCATGACTTCCTCTAAGGTCTTGGGGGAATTGGACTGGTCGGTCATGTGCGTACCTCCTACCGTTGTGATGATGCGGCGTGCCGCATAAACGCCATCATACCGCGGCGGCGCGCCCTGGCGCAACCGCGGCTTTGTAAACAACCGCCGCCTTGACATAGGGCGGTGGAGGTGTTATTGTTACGAAAAAGCCGCCCGCTGCCGGGGGCGGAGATATTTCGGACGGAGGCCGCTATGGACGTTTATCATGCGGAGGTCTTCATCGAGGAGCGCTTTACGCTGGGCGAATGCCCGGTGTGGGACGAGCGCGCCTCCAGGTTCTACTGGGCGGACATCAAAGGCAACCGGGTGCACTCGGCCGATGAGAGTGGGTTCAACCACCTGAGCCGGGACTTCGGCCAGAACGTCGGCTGCTTTGCGCTCGACCGGGAGGGCGGCCTGATTCTGGGGCTGACCAGCGGCCTGTACCGGCTGCGCGCGGACGGGCGCTACCAGCGGCTGCCGCTGAAGACGCCGCCCCTGACCCGCTTCAACGACGGCAAGTGCGACCCAAAGGGCCGCTTCTGGTGCGGCGGAACCGAATTGTTCGAGGGCGGCTGGCACGACCGGGCCAGCCTTTACGTGGTGGAGGACGATGAGGCGACCGAGGTGTTCGATGGCGTCGGCTGCTCCAACGGGCTGGCGTTCTCTGAGGACTGCCGCAAGATCTGGTACATCGATACGCCCCGCCGCCGGGTGGACGTGATCGAGCTTACGGGCAAGGATCGCCGCCCTGGCAAGCGCCGCGCATCCTTTGAGGTGCCGGAGCGGGACGGTTACCCGGACGGCATGGCGATGGACGAGGACGGCAACCTGTGGATCGCCCACTGGGGCGTGGGGTACGTGGCCTGCCACCGGCCGGATGGCGAGGTTATCGCCAAGGTCGTGGTGCCCGCGTCGAAGTCCTCGTCCTGCTGCTTCGGTGGAGCAGACATGCGCACGCTGTTTGTCACCACCGCCGCCGAAGGCATCCCGGAGGAGAGGGAACCCCTTTCGGGTTCGGTATTTTGCGCGCGCCTGCCGGTGGCGGGCGCGATGGTGGGCCGGTACGCCGGCTGATTGGGCAAAGGAGGTACACCATGAATCTGACCGAGGCCATCCGCGCGCGGCGCAGCATTCGAAAATTCAAAAAGGGCGCTGAAATACCGGAAGAAAACATCAAGGCCATGCTGGAGGCTGCGATGCTGGCGCCCAGCGCCTGCAACACCCGCCCCTGGGACTTTACCGTAGTCAGGAGCGAGACAGTGCGCCGGGAGATCGCCCGGGTGCACCCCTACGCCCGGATGGTGGCGGACGCGTCGATTGCGGTGGTGGTGAGCGCCAGGCCCGATCTCCTGCCGGGGGATCTGCCGGAATACTGGCCGCAGGACTGCGCCGCCGCCACGGAGAATCTGCTGCTTCAAGCCGTCGCGCTGGGCTATGGTGCGGTGTGGTGCGGCGTATACCCGCAGAAGGAGCGCGTGGAGAGCATCCGGAAGATTCTCGGCGGCGATAGCGTGCCCTTCAACGTGATCGCGGTGGGCGTGCCGGACGAGAGCCCAAAGGCTCGGGGCTTCTACGACCCCGGCCGGGTTCGCATCATCTAAAAGAGAGGACCTATGCGCATATATGAATTCCCGAAGACCGCCTTTGACGCCCGGCTGACCCTTGTGGACAGCGCGCAGGCGTTTCACTGGCGGGAATGGGACGGCGTGTTTTATTCGGTGTCCGGCGGCACGGCCCTGCGGGTCGCGCCGCTGGGCGCGGGCATCCAGGTCGACGCGCCTGACGATTGCTCCGAGGATTTTGTCAAAAGATACTTCGACCTAGACCGGGACTACGGCGCGATTGCGCGGGCGTATTCGGACTGCCCCCGTGCGGACGAAGCCTTTAAGCGGCTTCCGGGGCTGCGCATCCTGCGCCAGCCGCCCTGGGAGGCGCTGGTGGCGTTCCTCCTGTCCCAGAACAACAATACCGCGCGGATTGGCAGGCTGGTGCGCGCGCTGTGCGAGGCGTACGGAACGCGCCATGAGGCCTTTGGAAGGACGCTCTGCGCCTTTCCCGCCCCGCAGGCGCTGGCCGCGGCCGGGGCGGAGGCGCTCAGGGCGCTGGGCGCGGGCTACCGGGCCGAATACATCGCGGAATCCGCCCGCAGGGTGGCGGAGGGCTTCCCGCTGGAGGCCCTCGGCGAGATGCCCTACGAGGAGGCGCGCCGGAAGCTGACGGAACTGCCCGGCGTAGGACCCAAGGTGGCGGATTGCGTGCTGCTGTTCGGCTGCGGGCATCTTTCGGCCTATCCTGTGGATGTGTGGGTGACGCGGCTATCGCGGGCATGGCTGGGCATTGACGAAAAAAACGGCGTGGCGGTGGCCGAAGTCGCCCGGGCGCGCTTCGGGCAAAACGCGGGCATCCTCCAGCAATACCTGTTCCACTGCGCCCGTTGCGGGCTGATGACCTGATTTCAACCGTCATTTTTGGGGATTAAGGGCATCCGGTCGGCTCTGTTGCGCCGCTCTCCCGCCGTGCGCGGCGGGGCGACGCATTTCTTCCGCCTTTTTTGCGCGGAGTTTCTTTGGGCGTTGTCGGCAGGCGCTTTTCCATGGACTGCTTTACTGGAGAAATAATCCAATACAATTACATGAAGACAGACTGGCTCCACAAAGAAGCCGCAATATAGGTAATTTTTTATCGATAAGAGACAATATTCCGTTGACAGTTGTAAATATTTTTGATAAAATGGCGCAGGCGTATAGATGCCATGTAAATATCATCGGAGGTGCCTTCAGTGAAGAAAATTGCCGCGCTCGTACTGACCCTTATCCTTGTGGCGGGCCTCATGACCATTTCCGTTTCGGCGGAAGGGGAGCTTAAAACCGGTCTTGCGGCCGTAACGAGCCTGACCAGCTCCAAGTCCGCGACGGCGGAGGCGGATGGCCTGGCGCAGACCGACGCCGCCGTGGTCGCCGTTACCGTCGACCAGGATGGCAAAATTGTGGATTGCGTCATCGACGCCATTCAGGCAAAGATCAATTTCGGCGCGGACGGCTCCCTGAAGACCGACGTCAGCACCACCTTCAAGACCAAGAATGAGATTGGCGCCGACTACGGCATGGCCAAAGCTTCGCCCATCGGCAAGGAATGGTTTGAGCAGGCCGCCGCGCTGGCCGAGTATGTCAAGGGCAAGACGGTGGACGAAGTGCTGGCCATCGCCGTGAACGAAGACAAGCAGCCCACCGGCGCCGACCTGACCGCTTCCGTCACCATGAAAATCGGCAGCTACCTTGAGGCCGTCGTCAAGGCCGCGCAGAACGCGCAGGTGATTGGTGCCGACGCGGGCGACAAGCTGGGCCTGGGCATCGCCACCGACATGCACCTGTCCAAGGCTGCTACCGCCGACGCGGCGGGCTCCGCCCAGTCCTATTCCTTCATGACCGCCGTCACGTACAACGATCAGGGCGTCGTCACCAGCTGCATCATGGACGCGCTGCAGGGCACCGTGGCCTTTGACGCCGCCGGCCAGATCACCTCGGACGTCAACCAAGCGCCCCAGACCAAGAACGAGCTGGGCGAAGCTTACGGTATGAAGAAGGCTTCCGCGATCGGCAAGGAATGGTTTGAGCAGGCCGCCGGCTTTGCCGCCTTCGTAGTGGGCAAGAACGCCGAGCAGGTGACCGGGATCCAGCTGACCGAGGATGGCAAGGCCGCCGACGCGGACCTCGCCAGCGTCGCCACCGTCACCGTCACCCCGATGGTGCAGGTCGTGCTTAAGGCGCTCCAGGGCTAAAAGACAGAAGGTTTTTAAAACGCGGGCGGCTCATGCCGCCCGCGTTTTCCAATGCATCGTAAACCCCTGCGGTTTTTGCGGGCGCATAAGGAAGCCTTCGTGCGCCTGAAATTCTCCGGGATTTCCGGGGGGAACTGACCGAAATACAAATGGCGCCACCCATGCAAGACATGGAGCTTCCGCCGCAGGATAAATGGACTGACGCGGGCGGCTGGGCTGTCTGCGTTTTTGAATCAGAACACCGGAGCGTTGGTTTTGTGCAATGGAAAAGGCCGAGAGGATCAACTCCCGACCTCAAGGCATCGAAAAACCCTACGGATTTTTCGATGCGAAGGGGAAGCCCTGCGTGCGCCTGAAATCCTCACGGATTTCCGGGCGGCGCACTGACCAAAGGTATAGATAGCGCCACCAATATGCGTACTGGTGGCGTTATCCCGTTACCGGCGTACACGCCGCCGGAAACGATTGAAACCCTACAGAGACTTTGTTGATGGTCTGAGGCGGGAGGATCAACTCCCGGCCTGCCCCGAAACAGGAAAGTTTAGAAGATCATTTCTTTTTCGGCTTCCTTGGCCTCTCTTTGCAGCATCGCCCATTCCTCATCGGTCAGGGCCTCCGCGTAGCAGGCGTCCACATGGTCCAGCATGAACGAGAAGTGCTCGAAGTTGCCCGGCGGCACCAGCGTGTGCGCGCCCTTGAGAACCGCGTATTTCATCGCGGCCACGCCCAGCGCCTCGTCGCCCCAGATGGGCTGGCACCAGGACTTGGGGTAGGGGCGCGCTTCGCCCTCCCGCCAGTTGCGGCGAACCAGCGCTTTCATGCCCAGAAGGCCGATGCCCTTTTCCTTCACCGTTTCCGAGATGCGGTCGCCCCAGCCCCGGTTGATGCCCAGCGCCCAGTTGAGCGGGAAGAGCACCGTGTCAAAGTCGAACATCGAAAGCGCCCGAAGCGCCACGTCCTCGCTGTGGGCGGAGAAGCCAACGTTTCGGATGATGCCGTCGCGCTTCGCCTTGAGCACCACTTCCATCGCGCCGTCGGGGCCGAAGGCGCGGTCCAGGTCCTCGTCCGTGGTCAGCGCGTGCAGCTGGTACACGTCGAAGTGGTCCGTCCTGAGCTTCCGAAGCGAATCCTCCAGCTTTTCGCGCGCGCCTTTTGCGCCGCGCTGGTCAGTCTTGCAGGCCAGGAATACGTCCTTGCGGTAGGGGGCCAGCGCGGGGCCCAGCCGATCCTCCGCGTCGCCGTAGGTGGGCGCTACATCGAAGTAGTTGACGCCCGCGTCAATGGCCCGGGCCACGTAATCGTCAGCCTGCGCCTGGGTTTCGTCCATGTTGATGATGCCGCCGAACACGACGGCGGAGACGTTGAGACCGGTTTTGCCCAAAGAATGGTACAGCATGTCGTCACCTCCGGAATAATTCATGATCCCACGGCCGCCCGTGCATGGTGGTTGCCGCCTGTGCGTGCGGCCGGGATGCGAAGCCGGCGGGCTGCTTTTCCCGGCGCTAAGGGTGGGCTTCGCCCCCCGTTGGATCCACGCAGCCATCGGGAAATTCCGCGGAACAGGCGATTTCGGGGAAGCCCGCCTCGGGTTCCTCGGTTAAGTTGTGGGTTGCTACGGGCAGGGGAGGCTCGTCCTCCGCCGCGGCTTTCACCGGCAGAGGCCGGTCGCGCACCGCGGGGATGGGCGCTCCGGCCGCAAGCTCGGGCGGCGTACCTTCCTGCGGGTCGGCACAGCCCGCCGCGAACTCCGCGGAGCAGACCAGTCCGTCATAGTCCTCGTTGTATGCGAAGCTTTTCTTTCGTTCGTCCATATGCGCGCCTCCTTGCCTCCCGGACATTCTGGAATATACTGGGCCGCCGGGGCGGCTGGTTCCATTATAGTATGAACGCCGTTTCTTGTAAAGCGCGAAAGGGCGGTCTTTCCGGGCGCGGGTGCGGATACGATGGAGGGAGGTGATGCGCATGGGGATTGACATGACCACAGGAAGCCCGATCAAGAAGATGCTGGCCTTTTCCGCGCCGCTGATCGTGGGGAGCGTTCTAATGCAGCTTTCCGGCTTCGTGGACGGGCTGATCGTCGCCCGCGCGGCGGGCGTCGCCGCATTTGCGGCCATCGCGGCGGCTGCGCCGGTGGCGTTTCTGGCCACCGGCTTTCTGATGGGCTTTGCCAACGGCTTTCTGATTCCCATTGCGCTGTCGGTGGGCGCGGGAGACCGGGAGGCGCTGGACCGCTTCGCCTGCGCGGCGCTTCTGATGACCACGGCGATGGCGCTCCTCGTCGCCGTCCCCGGCGCGCTATTCGCGGACAGGCTGATCGCCCTTCAAGGCACGCCGGCGGACATCGCACCCCGCGCGCTTACTTACCTGCGCATTGAACTCCTGGGCATACCGATTCCGCTTGTTTTCATGACGATGTCTGGTATCATGCGCGCCGGCGGCGACACGCGTACGCCCTTTCGGTTCCAGATGCTGGCGATGACGCTGCACCTGGGGCTGGACGTACTCTTCGTCGCGATACTCCGCCTCGACGTCGCCGGCGCGGCGCTGGCGTCAATTCTGTCCCACGGCGCGGCCTGCGCGCTGTTTTTCAGGCGCGTGCTTCGCGTGCATCCGGGCATCGTGCGGCTGATGCCCTTCGGCGTGCGCAAGGAAATCGCGAAAAAGCTTCTTTCACTGGGGGTACCCATCGCGCTGACCAACTTCATGGCCTCCGCGGGTGCGACCGCGTTCCAGTACGCGATCAATTCGCAGGGCAGCATGGCGGTGGCCGCGGTGGCGGCGGGCGACAGGCTGCTCTCGGTGGCGCTGATGCCCGGATTGATGCTGGGCGGCGTCGCGGAGGTTTTCAGCGGTCAAAACTGCGGTGCGGACCGGCCGGACAGGATACGCGCCGGGGCGATGCAGCTCATCGTCCTGCTGTCGCTCGTCCTGACGCCCTGCGCGCTCGCTGCGGTGGCTGGCAAGGGGTTTCTCGTCCCGCTCCTGATCGGCGGCGCGCCGGAGGAGATTACCGGCCTCGCGGGGCGGTACATGCTGTGGTGCGCGCTGGGCGCGCCGCTGCAGCTGACGGTGTCGATCCTGAAAAATGTGCTGCAGGGCATCGGAAGGCCTGGAAAGGCGGTGATCGCCTCGGCCTACGACCTGATCGTGCGGCTGGCTGCCGCCGTCTTCGGGGCCGCACGGTTCGGCTTCCTGGCGATCTGCGCGGTCAACCCGCTGGGTTGGGCGCTGTCCGCCCTCGCCCTGTATGTGACCTGCCGGGCGGTTTTGTTTCGAGCGTGTCCAAGCAAAACGCCCTCCGCGAGGGAGGGCGTAAAGGCGCCGGGGTGACGGGTCATATCAAGTAAAAGTAGTAATTTTTCCAAAGGGGCGAGGGATTATGAATGCGGAACAAGAAGCCGGAGCGAGGAATAGCAGCGCTATTTAAGCGGATGGCGACACAGTTCCGCGCCAAAAGACCCGACCCGGCGAATAATTAATGCTTTGGATTGGTATTAGTCGGGTGTAGCGGGGCTGGTGCGCTGCACGCCCCAGATTCCGGCGAGGATTACGAGGAGGGCGACGGCGGAGCCGGGGGAGAAAGGCTCGCCCAGAAGCACCACCCCCGCCACGACCGACAATACGGTGGTGAGGTTGCTGAGGGAGATGATCTTCGCCATCGGCGCATGGGACACCGCGTAGTTGAACAGAAGATACCCCATGAGCGACGCGCCCAGGCTCAGGTACAGCACGGCGAACACAAAGTCGGGGGATGCGAGGGGCGCCGCCAGCTTCGATAAGTCGCCGCGGTTTTCGATCAGCGCCAGCAGGGTAAAGAACACCGCGCCCATCAGTTGCATGGCGAAGCTGCGCTCAAAAGCGGAGAATTCGCTCGATATGCCCCGGCTGATGACGCTGTAGACCGAGCCTGTGACCACCGCCAGGACGAGGAGCAGGACGCCCACCGGCCTGATCTGGCCGCTGCCCCCCGCCATCAGCGTGATGGCAGCAACACCGGAGATGGAGAGGAGGGAAAAAAGCCACTGAAGCCGCGTGGGGCGCTCCTTCAGAAACACCGCCGTCAGGAGAAGCGTCACGATGGGGATGACGGCGATCATCACGCCGGTGAAGGCGGAATTGGTGTACATGAGGCCGTACTGCTCGCCGAGGAAGTAGATCACCGGCTCGCAAAGCCCGAGCACAATGAGCGGCCGGAGATCCCGGCCCTTTTTGCGCTTCCAGCCTCGGGCGAGGCCGATGACGGCCATCGCGGCGAGGGCGATGTCAAACCGGTACATCAGGATTACGAGGGGTGACGACGCCACCTGCCCGACCTTGGATGCGAGAAAGGAAAATCCCCAGATCACAAAGCAGGAGAGCGCCGCGAGCATGGGCTTCCACGGTTTCATTGGACATCCTCCCCGCGCTACAGGCTGACCTTTTTCTCCAGGAGCCACGCGCTCAGCGCAAAGGAGCAGGCGATGACGGCCAGGTACACGGCGTGCTGCGGCCACGCGGCGAGGAGCGCCTGCGTGAGGTCGGCGCCGCTGTAGTCTACCGGAAGAAGCGATACACCCCACTGCAGAAGCGTCATGATGGCGACGAAAAACACGAAGCCGACCAGCTTTTTCAGCTTCGCGTTCTGCAGCACCGTGGCGCTGAGCGTAATGGCGAGGTAGGCAACCATCACGAAGGTGAAGAAGTTGATCAGAAAACCGACGCCCATCGCCGCAATGGCGGTGAGAATGGTGGCGAGGTCGGTGGTGGCCATGTTCCTGAGGACTTCCTCCACGATGACCCGGCTCAGCTCGATCTCCGGGAAGGTCTTGGTGAGCAGCGCAAAATCCCACGTGGCGAGGCCTGAGAGGATCAGCGCGAAGACGAGACCCAGAAGGAGCGCCGCCAGGAGCTTTGCGCCCAGGATCTTGGCCGGGGTGTTGGGCGTCATGAAGGTCAGGTAGCTGGTCTTCGCGTTCAGCTCCCTCGAGTACAGCGCCACGCTGTAGACCAGCATGCCCAGCACGCACATGGACGCGGCGAACACCATCAGTGACGCCGCCGGGATCACCAGATCCACATCCTTTTTGAAGATCGCGTACAGGAAAAAGCCCTGCAAAAGTGTAAGCGCGCCCAGCATCGCCACGATCATCGAAAGGTTTCTGCGGTACTCGTATTTAATCAGCTTGAACATGTGTTACCTCACGCATAGATCTCTTTGTACAGGGCCACAAGGCCCTTGCCGTGTTCTTCCCGAAGGGCGGCCGCGTTGCCTTCCATGACGCTCGTGCCGGACTTCATGAACACGGCGTAGTCCACGATGCGCTCCAGTTCATCCACCAAATGGCTGGACAAGAGGAACGTGCGCTCGGGGGAGATGCGCTCCTTGATGGCCTCGATCACCTGGTCCCGGGCGATGATGTCGATGCCGTTGAGCGGCTCGTCCAGCATGATGAGCTCGCTGTCCCGGGCGAGGGTCGCCGCCAGCTTGAGCTTGGCCATCATGCCGCTGGAAAGCTGCCGCACGCGGGTCTTCTCGGGCAGTTGCATCCGCTCCAGCATTTCCTGATAGCGCGCGCGGTCGAAGTCGGGAAAGAAGTCACGGTAGTAGGTGCCCACGTCCGCGCCGTTCATGTAGCCGAAAAAATAGCCTTCGGTGGGCATGTAGGCGACGCGGGTCTTGCTCTTTACGCCGATGGGCTCGCCCCCAAAGGCGAGCGTACCCGACGTGGGCTTGACCAGCCCCGCCACCATCTTCATGAAGGTGGTCTTGCCGCTACCGTTGGGGCCGAGCAGCGCGTACACGCGCCCCCTCGGGATTTCGAGGGAAAGATCCTTAACCGCGGTGGTGGTGATGTATTTTTTGGTCAGGCGTTCGCACTTCAGCATAATTGTCCTCCGTTTTCCGCATGAAGCCATTTTACCACAACTTTGACATTGGTTTAAGCGTTTTTGTGTCAAATCGGCACTTCGCCGTCCCAATTGTCGCGGTGGCTGCGGCGGCGGATTTTCAGCGAGAGGGCATCAAACTGGCACCGGCAAAACTGTGCAACCTGCGATTATATTCCGCACTGGATTATAGATACTACAGATTTTTTGCCCGCGCCGTTGACATCCTATGTCATACGTAGGATAATGAAAGCGTCGCGGGCCGTCGCGGGCCGCCGTGGCTTCTGATGCGGCGCGCAACAGGGAGGAGGAGCATGATGAACCCAAACGGCTACTTTCATCGCGTGGGCAGGATGACGCCTACTTCCCTTTGGATCAACAACGTTACCCCTGAAGAAGCGGACATAGCGCTGTCCATCGGCGCGACGGGCTGCACGCAGAATCCCACGTATCCGGAGAAGATGCTCACGCATCCCGAGGGGAAAATATTGGCCTACCGCCTGCTGGACGGGATTTTGAAGGATGAACCGGACGACAACCTCGCCCAGCGTAAGCTCCAATGCGCGCTCGTTCAAAAGGTGGCGGAGCGCTTCCTGCCGCTTTATCATTCGTCCCACGGGCGGCTCGGCTACGTGACCATTCAGACCGATCCACTCCACGAGGATTTGGACACCATCCTCTCCTCGGCGAGAAGCCACTGTGCCGCATCGCCGAACATCATGGCAAAGATTCCCGCGATTCCCGCAGGCTTTCAGGCAATGCGGATACTGCTTCGGGATAAAATTCCGCTGCTCGCCACCGAGGTCATGTCGGTGGCGCAGGCCATGGACTGCGCGCGCCTCTATCAGGAGGCCGTCGAGGAAATGGAAAATCCCCCGGTGATGTACCTGGCCCATATTCCCGGCATTTTTGATGAACACATCGGACGCACGGTGGCGCGGGACGCGATCGACATCCCAGCTGACTTCGTGTGGCAGGGCGGCGTATTGGTGGCCAAGAAGATCGACGCGCTGCTGCGCGGCGGCGGCTACGCCATCGGCCTTTGCAGCGGCGGCGCGCGCGGGCTGCACCACTTTACCGAAATGGTGGGCGCCAGATGCTCGGTCACGATCAACTACCGGGGTGCGGCGGACAAGCTTTTGGAACTCGATCCGCCGGTCATTGAGCATTTTCACCGCCCCGCTTCACCGGATGTTCTGGACGCGCTGTGCGAAAAAATTCCCGACTTCAGAAGGGCTTACGAAACGGGCGCTCTGTCGCCGGACGAATACGAGCAGTACGGGCCGGTGCGCCTGTTCCGATCGAACTTTGTCGAAGGCTGGGAAAGCGCCAACCGCCGCATTGCGGCGCGCCGCGCCGCGCCGGAGGATTTGGCATGAGCGGCGTCACCCGGTCCCTGTGCCTGACCTCGCTGTTTCCGGAGACGGTGAAGAGCGTCGACGCGCTGGAGCACACGCTTCGCTGGCTGAAGGCACGGCATCCCTTTACGATGGTCGAATACTACACTGCCCCCGGCGACGACGCGCGCGTCGCCCGGGTTCTCGGCGAACTGGGCTTCGAATCGGTGTTCATCGCCGTGCTGCCGCTGAAAGCGGCGGGCCATTCGCTGTGCGCCGCGGACGAGGCGGAGCGGCTGCGGGCGGTGGAGGTTCTGAAAGAATGCATCGACCGCGCCGGCGCGGCGGGGGCGCAGCGCATCATGGTCAACAGCGGCTTCATGCCGGACGATCCGGCGCGCATCGGCGCGTGCTGCGACAGTTACGCCCGCTCGATGGCGGAAGCTGCGCGCCACATCGAAGCGCGGGGCTTCCCGCTCCTGATTGAACTCGAGCCCGGCGACAGCCGGGTGCAGTCCATGCAACTTCTGGGCCCCACGGACCGGGTGGTCGCGCTGGCGGAGCGGATCAGCGCCCGGACGGGGAACCATGCGCTGGCGATGGACGTGGCGCACATATGCGAGGAAGGCGAGTCCGTCATGGATGCGCTCAGGGCCGTGAAGCGCTGGTGCAACCACATCCACCTGTGCAACTGTGTGATGGACGACCCCGCCCACCCGCTCTACGGCGACAAGCACGTCGATTTCGATTGCGAAGGCGCGAGCTTCACCTACGAGGACTTTGAGCGCATGTACCGTCAGATTCGCAATATGTACGAGGGCGAGGACTTGATCGTTTCGCTGGAGATCACCTGCCGGGAGGCGGACAACGAGACCTGGTTGGACCGCGTGGCCGCGCGCTGCGCCTGGCTCTTTGATTGACCGCACGCGGCAGGATGTTTCCATTATGCTTCACAACAAACGTCCCCCCTCGGTGGGGACGAGAAATAACCCGGCTTTGGCCGGGCGTTGGGAGGAATCGCCTGTGAAAATTGGCGTCATCTATACCAGCACCACGCCGGAGCTGACCCGGATGGTGGATGCCAGCCTGGCCGAAGCGTTCGGCGGCGAAGGGGGCGTCGAGATCCTGAGCTATCAGAACCCGGGCATTCTGCAAATGGCCAGAGACAGCGGGAAGGTGACCCACAAGTGCGCCCGTGACCTTATGGACCTTTATGAAGCCGCGGTTAAGGGCGGCGCGAATGTGCTGCTCAACGTGTGCTCTTCGGTGGGGGATGTGGCCGCGGCGGCGCAGCCGCTCTATGCGCTGACGGGCGTTCCGCTGGTGCGCATCGACGAGGACATGGCGCGTTCGGCGGTGCGAAACGCCCGGCGCATCGGCGTGGTGGCGACGCTCAACACCACGCTGTTACCCACCAAGCGCCTGCTCGCAGCCTGCGCGCGGCGGGAAGGGGTTCAGGTGTCGCTGGTGGACGCACTGGCCGCGGGCGTGTTCGGCGCTGATCAGGAGACATTCAAGCAGAAGCTGATCGAAACCGGGCGGAAGGTGCGGGATCAGGTGGACGTACTCCTGTTCGCGCAGGGCTCGATGGCCTACGCGGAAGAAGCCGTCTCCCAGGCGCTGGGGCTTCCGGTGTATTCCAGCATCCGCTTCGGAGTGCGCGCCGTCCGCGCCGCCGCCGACGCGCGCTCGGAAGGCTGAGCGCCGCCCCCGG
>JAEZTD010000286.1 GCA_023443705.1 Bacillota bacterium
TCCGAAAAATCGCAGCCCTCGGCGTAGAGCGCCGCGACCGCTTCCACCGCCCGCTGTTCTTCCGGGGTGAACCGGGCGGGGCGCGCGCTGTCGAGGTCGATGACGCCGATCACGCGGCCGTCCACCCGGATCGGGCAGACGAGCTCGCTTTGGGAGGCCTCGTCGCAGGCGATGTGGCCGGGGAAGGCGTGAACGTCCTCCACCAGCATGGTGCGGTTTTCGCGGGCGGCCGCGCCGCACACGCCGCGGCTGAGGGCGATCCGAAGGCACGCGGGCTTGCCCTGAAAGGGGCCGAGCAGCAGTTCCCCGCCGTGCATGAGGTAAAACCCGGCCCAGTTGAGGGAATCGATCTCCTGAAAAAGGAGCGCCGAAAGGTTGGCCGCGTTCGCCAGCGGGTGGCGCTCGCCCTCCAAAAGCCCTTGCGCTTTTTGAAGTATTGTTTCGTACATCGAACATCGTCCTTTCGCCCGCGCGTTGCGCGCGGACCGGCGTTGTGCTAAAATGGGCGTATCGGCAGCCGTCGTCCGGCGGAAGGGGACCCTTGCGCCGTTGCGCGGCGGTCGCATGCAAAGGGAAAGAGTGTGAGCGAGCGTGGGCAACATACTGGACTATCTCGGTTGGCGGCTGGACGTGCCGTTGCGCGTCTCGCCGTTCAACCCCGTGGACAACCTGATCCTGAGCGTCTTTTCCTACCTGCCGCTTGATGGCTTCAATGGACAGACCATTTCGGAAATCGCGCCGACGGTCTGCGCCCGGGAGCAGAGTCCTTCGTACAGGGAGCTGATGCGGCTGATGGGCGCGGGGGCGCGATTTGGCCCGATGCGCATCCTCGATTTCTGGAACCAGTTCAGCGAAGAGGAAGAGAAGCAGTTCGCGGCGGTATCGGTGGAGTTGGGCGACGGCTCCACGTTTGTCGCGTACCGGGGCACCGATACCACGCTGGTGGGCTGGAAAGAAGACTTCAACATGAGCTTCGCCGATGTGGTGCCCGCCCAGCTGGAGAGCGTGAAGTACCTCGAAAGCGTGGCAGGCCGCGTGGATGGGCCGCTGCGCCTCGGCGGACACTCCAAGGGTGGCAACCTCGCGCTGTACGCAGCCCTTTTCGCAGCCGACGCGGTACGCGCGCGCGTCCGCGAAATATACAACAACGACGGCCCCGGCTTGACCGCCCGGATGCAGGAGAGCCCTGTGTACCCGAAGGTGGAGCCCCTTGTTAAGACGTATCTTCCGCAGACGTCGATCATCGGCATGCTGATGGAACACGCGGAGAGTTACCAGGTGGTGCGCAGCGAGGGTTTCGGCATCATGCAGCACGACCCGTTCACCTGGCAGACCGGGCGCACGGACTTCGTTAAAGAGGGCGGTCTCAGGGCGGGCAGCCTGTACGCGGACAAGACCATCAAACAGTGGATGGCCTCGGTTTCCTCGGAGGACCGAAAGGCCTTTATCGAAGCGGTGTACCGCATCCTGGCATCCACCGGCGCGAAGTCGGTGAACGACCTGTTCGCAGGCTGGCGCAAGAACCTGGCGTCGATTCTGACGGAGACATCCGGCTTTGATCCGGAAACCAGAAGGCTACTTCGGCGTGTCGTGGGGCTTCTGTTCGCGACCGGCGCGAAAAACCTGGTGCCCATCGGCCAGCCCCGGGAAAGGGAGGCCTAGGCAGCGCGTCCGAAGAGGCGCATACCTCTTCCCCCAAGCGTTTTCGGCGAGCTGAACGCCGGGGACGCTATTTGTTTGCCATCTCCTCCGCCAGCGCTTCCAACCTGCGCATTCTGGCGCTGACGCCGGACTTGCCCAGCGGCGGTTCCATCAACGCGCCCAGTTCGGCGAAGGACGCGTCCGGGTATTGCTGCCTCAGGCGCGCCACTTTCTCAAGGGAGGGGGAAAGGCGGTCAAGCCCCAGCTTTTTGTCGATCCAGTCGATCATCGAAATCTGGCGCTGGGCGGCTTCCACCGTCTTTTCAAGGTTGTTGTTGTCGCAGTTGACCTGGCGGTTTACATCGTTTCGGATGCCCTTCAGGATGCGCGCGTTTTCGAAGGCCAGCACCGCCACGTGAGCGCCGAGCAGCGTCAGAAAGCTTGAAATGTGCTCTCCGTCCTTCAGGTACGCCACAAACTGGCGCTTTCGCTCGTTCAGCCGCGCGGGGAGCCCCAAGCTCTCCATCTGGCGGACGATAAAGCCCGCCATCTCCTCGTCGGACACGGCGATCTCCAGGTGATAGGCGTGGTCGGGGTTTGACATGGACCCGCCCGCCAGGTACGCGCCGCGAAGAACCGCCACGTGGCAGCAGCTCCGTCGGAGAATTTCCCGATGCGGCGTCTTGCGGATGCCCAGCGGCGCGTTGGTGTCGGACAGCTTGAGCGCCGATATCAGCGCCTGGGCGTCCTCGTCCGAGAAGGCGACGAGGTACCGGGCCTTGCCGCCCAGCCGGTCGGTCTTGACCGCGCGGAGTTCCCCCGAGACGCCCAGGAAATCCTTGGCCAGGAGAAAGTATCGCCGGGCGACGGCGGCGCTCTCGCTGCCGATGGTCAGCTGATACCGCCCCGCGCCGCGAAAGGAAAGCGCGCCGCAGGAGAGCGCCATACCGGCCATCTCCGCGCGCGCGCAGCAACCCTTATCGCAACCTGAGCGCGCGAGTTCCTCCCGCA
>JAEZTD010000297.1 GCA_023443705.1 Bacillota bacterium
CTGACAAAACCCGCGCTTCGGGGGTGTCGGGCTGGGATAAACGCGCCCTTTTCATTCAAACAGGAAAGGCGCAGGGATGGAACGGCCGCCGGGCAGGCGGCGCGACGGTGTGCAGGACGACGACCAGGAACAAGGAGGAAAAGGACAATGGAGTATCGCATCGAGAGGGATTCCATGGGTGAAATGCGGGTGCCCGCGGACCGCTACTGGGGCGCGCAGACGCAGCGAAGCCATCAGAACTTCGACATCGGCGGCGAGATCATGCCCCGGGAGATCACGAGCGCCTTCGGCATCCTGAAAAAGGCCGCCGCGATCGTCAACCACAGCCTCGGCAAGCTCGACGATCGGCGCTTTCATGCCATCGCCGCCGCCTGCGACGAGGTGACGGACGGAAAGCTGTACGACCACTTCCCGTTAGTCGTCTGGCAGACGGGCAGCGGCACCCAGTCCAACATGAACGCCAATGAAGTCATCGCCAACCGAGGCAACGAGATCGCGGGCGAGAAGCTTCTGCACCCCAACGACCACGTGAACATGTCCCAGTCGTCAAACGACACCTTCCCGACCGCCATGCACATCGCGGCGGTGGTGGCGATCGAAGAAAAGCTCATCCCGGAAATGGAAGCGCTCATCGCGACCTTCAAAAGGCTCGAGAAGGAGAACGAGGGCGTCGTCAAGAGCGGCCGCACCCACCTGATGGACGCGACCCCCATCACCTTCCCCCAGGAGATCAGCGGCTGGCGCAACATGATTGAAAAATCCCTCGGGATGATCCGCGCCGCCATGCCCGGCATCAGCGAACTGGCGCTGGGCGGCACCGCCGTGGGCACCGGGCTCAACGCGCCCAAGGGCTTCGATGTGGCGGTCGCCAAGGAGATCTCAAACCTCACCGGAAAGCCCTTTGTCACCGCGGAGAACAAGTTCCACGCGCTGACCAGTAAGGACGAGCTCGTCTTCATGCACGGCGCGCTGAAGGGCCTGGCGGCGAACCTGATGAAGATCGCCAACGACGTGCGCTGGCTGGCCAGCGGCCCCCGCTGCGGCCTGGGCGAAATCTTCATCCCGGAAAACGAGCCCGGCTCGTCCATCATGCCCGGAAAGGTCAACCCCACCCAGCCCGAGGCGGTGACGATGGTCGCCGTGCAGGTGATGGCAAACGACGTGGCGGTCGGCATGGCGGCGTCCCAGGGCAATTTCCAGCTGAACGTGTTCATGCCGGTGTGCGTTAACAACTTCCTGCAGTCCGTCCGGCTGCTGGCGGACGGCATCCGCTCGTTTAACCTCAACTGCGTCACCGGCATCGAGGCCAACCGGGAGAAGATGGCGAGCAACCTCCACAACAGCCTGATGCTGGTCACGGCGCTCAACCCCTACATCGGCTACGACAACGCCGCGAAGACCGCGAAGAAGGCCCATAAGGAGAACATCTCGCTCAAGGAAGCCTGCGTTGCGCTGGGCTTTTTAACGGCTGAGAAATTCGACGAGGTATTTCACCCCGAACAGATGGTGTGACGATAAGGAGCGGCGTCCATGAAATTCAGTTACTATCCCGGCTGTACGCTGAAGACCAAGGCGCGCGTGCTGGACGAAACCGGCCGCAGGGCCGCCGCCGCGCTGGGTGCCGAACTCATCGAGCTTGAAGAATGGCAGTGCTGCGGCGCGGTGTACCCCCAGGCGGCGGATGAAATCGCCACCAGGCTCTCGGCCATCCGCGCGCTCGCGGCGGCGAAGAGCGACGGGCGCGACCTCGTCACGCTGTGCTCCGCGTGCCACCACGTTTTAAAGCGCGTGAACCACGACATGCGGGAAAACGCGGACATCCGACTCCGCGCAAACAATTACCTAAAGCTGGAAACGCCCTACCTGGGCGAGACAAAGGTCGTCCACTATCTTGAAATGCTCCGGGACAGCGTGGGCTGGGACGCCATCCGAAAGGCGGCGGTAAACCCCTTGAAGGGGCGGAAGATCGCCGCGTACTATGGCTGCCTTCTTCTCAGGCCCAGCGCGGTCATGGCCTTTGACGACCCGGAAAACCCGTCCATCATGGAGGACTTCATCCGCGCCGTCGGCGCGGAGGCGGTGGTGTTCCCGATGCGCAACGAATGCTGCGGCGGCTATGTGACGCTGGAGGACCGGGCGCAGGCCGGGCGCCAGGCGGCGCGGGTCATCGACTCCGCCGCGGAAAAGGGCGCGGAGGCGATCATCACCGCCTGCCCGCTCTGCCTGTACAACCTGCAAGAAAACGCCGGGGGCAAACTGCCTGTCGTGTATTTCACCGAGATTCTGGCCGAGGCGCTCGGCGTAAAGGAGGGATGACGCGATGATGAGCCAGGAAGAGCTGCTCCGGGAGACGATCCTCGGCATCACCGGCGTCAACCCCAGAAAGTGCATGAAGTGTGGCAAGTGCTCCGGCGCCTGCCCCGCCTACGGCGAGATGGAGTATCATCCACACCAGTTCGTTCAGATGGTCGAGCGCGGCCGGATCGAGGAACTGATGCGCTCAAAATCCCTCTACCGGTGCCTGACCTGCTTCGCCTGCCTCGAGCGATGCCCCCGCAGCGTGGAGCCCGTCCGGCTCATCGAGGCGGTGCGGCTCATGGCCATCCGGCAGCAGGGGA